>JACDAE010000090.1 GCA_013695595.1 Ktedonobacteraceae bacterium
ATATTACTTAGAGTGGGCTTTGAGTCACCTGAAGTAGCACTCCAGGAGTAGCTACTGGATCGGTGGGAACTGGCGTCGGCGTATCCTGTGGAGTCGGTGTCACTTCCGGCGTGGGAACTGGCGTCGGCGTATCCTGCGGAATCGGCGTATCCTGTGGAGTCGGTGTTATTCTAGGCGCAGCAGTAGGATAGACAACGCCAAGAAGATTACCATTGCTGGCTGACAATCTATAAACTGTCCCCGTATTTGCATACATTATGACGACACCAGTCTCCATCTTTAGTGAAGAGCTGGTAGAGGCATGGGTAGCGTAAGACCACAACAGTGCTCCATTCGCAATCTGTAACGCATAAACCTGACCTTTATCAGTGACTATATACATGACATCCGCGACTACTAGTGGCGACTGAATGATAAGGTCATTTGCTGTATACGTCCAGAAAATAGCATTCCCATTATTACTAATCGCATAGACAGTAGCATTACTAATAGCAAAGTGCACAGAGGTAGGAGCGTAGCCTGCAACGTAGGGAGCAGGAGCTGAAGAAGGCGGTTGCGCCGTTGGAGAGGGTGTCGCCTTCACTGGTCGAGGTTTATGCGTAGGGGTTGGTGAAGGGAACACTGGTATCTTCTGAAAATTGCTGCTTAAGGCAGAGAGAGGCGAAGACGGAGTTGAACCGAAGCTATGAGTACCCATAACGATGCCAACGACAAGGGCCTGCAACAGCACAAAAACGAGCACAACTGCGACGAGAGCGCCACGCATGTTTCGCCAGGAGTTATTGAAAGAAGACCACCGTCCTGTACTTTTTGATGATGTGCCCTGGAGTGGATACGCGTTTCTAAGAATATGTACTTGAGCAAGTTGCCGCACAGGATGGACAGAGATATCCACAGGCCATAGACCTTGTAGACCTGCACTAAAAGCATCTACCAATTCGCCAGCACTGGCAAAACGTTCGGAGGGAGCTTTGGCGAGTGCACGAAGGAGTGCAGCTTCAGCGGGTTCAGGCAGTTCGGGACGCAGACCACGTGCGGGCAGTGGGGCCTCACTAATATGCTTGATACCTACATCGAGAGGACCCTTCCCCTGAAAAGGAACACGTCCCGTGACGAGCTGATAGAGCATGGTGCCCAGGGCATAGACATCTGCAGGTGGCTCAGCCAACTCACCGCGAAAAAGTTCAGGGGCCATGTAAGAGGGCGTGCCAAATACCTCACCAGTCGAAGTGAGTGAAACCGAAACCGTACTGAGCACATCGGGGCTACTATCGAAAAAGCGTGCGATACCAAAGTCGGAGAGGAACAGATTCCCATCGGTATCCAGTAAAACATTCCCTGGCTTAATATCACGATGCACGATGCCCTGAGAATGTGCGTAATCCAGCGCACTTGCAAGCTGATGCGCATAACGGGTAATCTCCGCAAAAGGCAACGGTTTTCGTTTGGCCTGTATGCGTGAAGAAAGCGTACCACCTGGCAGGTAAGGCATAATAATATACGATAAATCATCCTTTTTCCCATAACTAAGTACGGGCACAATATGAGGATGATGAAGCGAACTTAAAGTCTTCGCTTCACGCATAAAACGCGCCTGAAACGCTGTACGTGTTTCGGATAGAACATATCTAGAGGGTAAAAGGATCTTGATGGCCGCCTGATCCTGGGAGTCATTGAGACGCTGCCCAAGAAAAACGGCTCCCATGCCTCCTTTTCCCAGGATGCGGAGCAAGCGGTAATCAGCAATCGTTTGACCGATCAACGCTGTAGCGTCGGCAAACATAGTATCCTTCCCCCTGTAGCCTTGCTGTGAAGAATATTAAAAATCTTCTACATACAAACACGTTTGTAAAGGAATTTAGTTTCTTATTTTCGAGGCTCCACTACTATTGTACATAAAAAGGTTGCTACATACCTATTCTAAAACGCTATTTTTAAGCGAATATGAAAAATTACCAGAATCACGTTAACAAATAGCAAATCAAATGTTGCTCTGTCAATTTGCTACCAAATTATATTGACAAATAGCAAATGTAATGCTACTATGTCAAATATGGTAAGGGAATGAGGAGGGAAGGGATAGTCAAGGTGCCGTGACCGAGAGGATAGGTGTTGCTCTGCAAAAGCAATTACGGCGGTTCGACTCCGCCCGGTATCTTTTTCAGTGGGGCAGTAGCTCAGTGGTAGAGCTCCAGGTTGTGGCTCTGGCGATGCTGGTTCGATTCCAGCCTGTCCCTTTTATGGTGGCAATTAGTTCAAGGCCATCATTTTGTTGGTGTGGTGCAATCGGTAGACACGCTTGTCTTAGAAGCAAGTAGTTGAGAGTTCGAGTCTCTCCACCAACATGAGCGGGTGAGGACAAAGGGTAGCGTCATCTGTCTGTCGAACAGAACATAGTGGGTTCGAGTCCCATCTCCCGCGTTTCAAGGTTACGTCAATTTGTGTATGGGTCCGTGGCGCAATTGGTAGCGCACCTGTTTTGCATACAGGGGGTTGAGGGTTCGAGTCCCTCCGGTTCCACTCTGGATGGTTGGCAGAATGGCGATTGCACCTGTCTGTAAAACAGCGCCCTTTGGGGCATGGAGGTTCGAATCCTCCACCATCCATTTTTCTGCTTAAGCACTTGAAAATCATGACAGTTACACTGTAACATCTCTCATGTCATGACAGTTATGCTGTTATATATGAATTTGGAGCTTATTCTATTAAAATTTATGAGGTCACTACCCCTATTGGCCCTGACCAAGGGTAAGTTGAGCCATCATCTGACCCTCATTGTAGGCAATAAGCGCACCGGCTTCGCCTGTAACAGGGTCAACCTGTCCATCATCATCACGATCAACGCCGTTCAATACATGATCGGCAAGCGTAGCGATCTCTGTGATGAGAGCGGTATTGACAGGATTAGCGACGAGTTGCTGAGCATCATTGTCAATGGTTGTGACCCACTTTTTGATATTGGCTGTGGCAATCTGCACATGTTGCGCATGCATTCTCACAGTGGGAGTTGCATCACTCTGGATAGCTGCCAATGCTGCATGCTCCGCCGAAAGGACGATATACCCAGCGTTGGGATCACCTGGATTCAGCAGACCAAAGCCATCGCCCACATTGGTCACGTTAAACGCTGCACAATCATCGGCAAGTGGCAGGGCATTCTTTCCACCAGTACCTTCGATAAGATTAACAATATTTTGCGCTGCACAGGCCGTTTTATGTTGCCCCTTGCCAGAAAATCTTTGCAATAGTTGCGCCTGCTGCTTTAACACCTGAGCTTGACTACGTAAACCAACCAGCAGTCCTATTTTGCCAGGCGTAGTATCGAAACGGACAAGCAAGTGCCGTATATGAATCAGAGCCAGAGGAGGGAGCGTTCCCGATAGCACCACTTCTCCTGCCGGGAACATAGGATTTCCGGGTTCCTGGGTAATTTCCAATTGATCACCCAGGCCAAGCAGGTTGATTTTATCTGTAAAGGCCAGGTTAAAATTCTGACCTTGAGCGGCAAGCCTCCCCAGTGCCACAGTTTTCTCTGAGGCGGCATCAACGATCCAGGCGTAATAGTGTAGATTATTTGGAGGTACACCCAGGCCACTGATCTTCAGGTTGAGGGTATTCGTCTGCCCCTGACCATTTTGACTATCACTAAAAGAGACTAAACCTCTGGCACCAGTACTGGTAATAGCATTTTTTGCATTTGTATTATCGCTTTTGTGATGTGCTAGAGCGATGAGGCCAGCGGAAGTACCAATAACAAGCATGAGGAGGAGAAGCACAATAAACACATTGCGTACAAGATATTCAGGCTGTGTACGCCAGGGGAATAATGGTGCCGGTTCGTTTGAAAGTGCAGATGGAGTTGGATCAGAGCGTACAGGTACAGGAGTCTGCTTAATGGCAAACGACGCGGGTGAAAACGATGATTGTGGCGGGGGAGGAGGCATCTGCATTACAGGTCTGCGGGGTATAGCATTCCTATAAGGAGTGCTGCGCTTCAATCCATCTGAGCCGACACTTACAATAGGTTCGGCAACAGTTGCTCCTCGCGCTCTGAGTGGCACTATCTGTTTACCACAATTACCACAGAAGATCGCATCCTCATCGCATAACGTCTTACAACCTGGACAGAACATGGATATTTCCCCCTCCAGCCAACTAGACAAACGGCATGAAAAGACTTCTTTACATCACTAAACGCTTATGCCGCAGCAATAATGTGGAATACATTTGTCAATAACTCCATAACGCCGTGATAACTGATAACAAGCAATGCGATACAGGCCAATGTGATGTGGGTAGTGCGCCAGACACGCATGATCAAACGCGCACGCTGCTGACGCCTGCATGACTGTAAGAGATCCGCACGAGTAACCAGCGTATCGTGAGCATTTTGAAAATCGGAGCGTTCAGCTACAGGAATGGCTGGAAATTTGCTTTGGAGGTTGCCCGAACCAAGGGCTTGCATACAATATTTCTTGAATAGCTCAGACTTGCCAGCACAAAGACGCTCAACGGTATACTCTAATTCAAGAATACGTTCTTCCACAGCACGCACGATCCCTACCCCATTGGTGTTCGCTTCACGCGCAATTACGTGCGTCTGCCACAGATCTAACAGACGGCCAGTAACACCGCTGATGACCAGGAAGATGAGAGAGAAGAGCGCTAAACCAGCCCAGTAGGTATCTGTCAGATCACTAAATTTGGTAACAAAACTATTCGTAACGAAGGCATAATTTTCATGCAATAAGGCAATTGTGATAGTAATGACACCGAGCCATGTATGCATCCATAGCCAGCTTTGCACCTTGCCTGGCAGACTGCGTACAAAACGGCGACGCAGCGAATAGGCGGCGGTACTCAGAACCAGAACATACGCAAGAATGCCAAAGAGGCGGAAGGGATCATTTCCGGGCGCAGCATCACCCTGGGCTTTGCTGGCCAGGTAGAACCAGACATAAATAGCAACATAGAATAGGATGCTGCCAATGAGCCAGAACCATTTCGTCCGGGCGGCGGGAGTGCGCCAGATGCGTCGTAATGGGCGCTCGCCTGATGTCTGTACCGATGGTCGTTTTACTACAAGAGACATACTCTCTATTTCCTCCTCTATCGGGCACGTCGTCGAAGAATTTCTTCGGTTGACCCAAAAAATGTAGTTGGATTCACGCGAATTGCAGCTCCCGTAGGGCATGCCTGCACGCACGCTTGATTATCATAACCAGCACATAGATCACATTTGATTGCCAGTTTTTTGCGCATCTCTTCAAAAGCTCCACCAGGGCGCTGGATATTTAGTGGACCAGGAGCCGCAGCCATGGGAAGTAATTTCTGTCCACGCTCTTTTCCCGCGCCCTTCGTGAAAAAAGTACTGAATTGCTGCCACGTCGATGGTGCATTCTCGTTCGCATTACGATCATCATCATCATCAAGCGAGACAATAGAAATATTATCGTATGGACAACGTTCAGCACAGATGCCACAACCAATACAACTCTCGGTGATGTAGACTTCTCCACCAGGCATGCGAGCAATACCCGCACGGCTACAGAGCATACAGACCGGGTCCTGACATTGTCGGCAGGCGGTCGCAATGCTAATATTGCCAACGACCATCCCTTTACGATTCATGCGTGAATGCCCATGACGGCGTTCACATGCTTCTTCGCATTCGTTGCAGTGGATGCACTTATCAAGATCGATCACCAATACTTCGGTCCCCTCGACCACACCATCAGCAACCAGAGAATGCAAACCGGCGCGAGTCGCAGCATCTGAGAGCGAGTTGACTTCTTCTGGCTCCGCGAAATTGAAGGGTTCAAAGACTGCACTATAGGCAATCTCAGTCGCATCGCGATAGAGTTGCAGGCGCTCCTGGAAGCGTTGATTGACCTCAGGATAGCGTGTGAGAAGTGACATAAGAACCGGGCGTGGTAATTGAGCAACGCTAGTACGTGTAATAGCAGTGACGGTGACGGCGCGTCGATCGCCGAGCATATCCAGGCCCCCAGCGAAGTAATCACCGCCCTGACGATAGGCGATAATGCGTTCATCAGACTTGTCTCGACCAGTGCCTGCGGTTGTACGTCGCGCAACTTTGACGAAGCCTTCCAACAATATATGCAATGACTCGCGCGAGGGCTGATCTTTACTATCTTCACCGAAAAGGCGCTCGTCGCGATCATGGCGCTGAATCTGGGCCTGTTCAGCAATCTGGCGAATATCAGTAGCCATCACGCCCTGGAAAAGAGACATGCGTTTAAGGATGGACTCAGTAGAGCGGGTGGCGCTCAAACGATCGAAGAACTGGCGTACGGGAGGAACGATCTCCATCAGGCGCTGCATAACCTGTTCTGGCACTCCCAGTACAATCGAAGGGGTCTGAGCACGAGCACTCACATTCTGCGGCTGACCCGTCAGCATACCATATTCGCCCATATACTCACCACGCCGCAGCACTGCAACAGGAAGTTCTTCGCCATCTGGCCCTGTGGAAGAAAGCTCAAATCGTCCTTCCAGAATGAAGTATAGTTCGCGTCCAAACTCGTTTTCACGCAGAACAACGGAACCTGGCATGAGTGCAATCACTTTGGAGGTCGCAACAAAATGCAGCAGATAATTGTCTGGTACCAGGCGTGGATCGCTAAACATTGGTTGTTCGCGCAAATGACTCAACAGACGCGGCACATCCCAACCAGGCGGTAGATAATTGAGGACGCGCGTCATATCAACCTTGCCATCCCAAGGTATACCGAGGCGCTGCTTGAGCGAAAGCATAAGGAGATCGCGGTGATTATCAACCGGACAAACAGGCACGCATGAGCCGCACATAACACATTCATCGATGAAGCGTGCTACAGGCGGTGAAATCTCATCTGAGACATTGGCACGGTTCAAAGCAGCGATATTGATCATTGACGATAATGGAACTGGACAGGCACGCATGCAACGATCGCAGCCGATACACATATCAATCTCAAAACGTACTTCCTCTTCAGTGAGAGGTTGTATATCTGTGCGATGCGATAACCCTACTAAAAAAGGTGTATTTTGTACCTGCATAAGCGTTTTCCTATATCATCGATGCTAATGGCGCACTACAACTGGCGCAAAATCGTGCAATACGCGTATTTACTCCACCACATTTACTACAAACAACGAGTTGTGGCAAGGAAGCAGATTGACTGCTATCTTGCTTCACAACCTGTCGACGTGTAACAGGTTCCCGTTCCCGCTGTGGAGCAGGAGGAGAAGCGACCTGAGGTCGTCGTTCCATCTTTTCCCCGACCTGGGCAACATTCTGTTGAACATTCCTGTTCACAGTAGCAGCAGGCCGCCTGCTAGTCTCTGTCTTTTCCGCAACTTGAGGCGCACGAACCGTAGTCTCAGCCATAGTGCGTAGATCGACGAAATAAAGCATACATCCACCTAGAGAAACATGGTCACCGTGCGAGAGCCGATATGGATTATCAATGCGCGTCTGATTCACCATAACGCCGTTACTGCTGCCCAGGTCGCGAATATAAAAACCAGTCGGGCCAGTGAAGACTTCAGCATGTCGGCGCGAAACGACTGGATCTGCAAGCTCAATATCCATACCTTCCTCTCGTCCGAGCAGCATTCGCTTCTCATTATTAAGGAGAAAGACTATAGGAGGGCGATTGCCTTCTTGCGTTGTATCCTCTGTCAGTACAATGAATGCGGCAGATTCTTTAAAGGTGGCAACAACTCCAGCGGGAAGGGACATCTTTGCGCCGGGTAGAAGGAGCGAACCATCGAGTTTGAGCACTGGTTGGCCCAGTTTACCTGCATCTGCTTCCTGCATCTCTGGAATACCTGCCAGAGAAGGGCTGCCTTCGGGAATCTTTTTTGCCTGCTTATCGATACTACGCATAACGAAACTAAATTTTACGACTTTCCCAAAACGTACTATGTCCCTGGTTTTGAGTATATACGTACTTGAAGGTTCCAGGCGCATATCGTTCACGAACGTACCATTGGAGCTACCCAGATCATGAAGGATATATTGACCATTGAGGTAGCTAATTTCGGCCTGACGGCGTGAAACGGTCGCTTCATCGAGCAAAAGCTGCACACCTGGTTGACGACCAATGGTAAGCACTTTCGTCTGACTTAGCAGCATCTCCCCGGACTGGCCGGGCGTTTGATCTATTGGAACCAACAAAGCTTCAACGAGAGGTCGTTGCTCAAGCACGATATTGGTTGACATTCCTTCCGGGTATGCCGCACGCTTAAGCGCGGCATCTCCTGATCTGCTGACACTCAAAATAGGCGGTGGAACGCCCTGTCGATCGAGCCACTCATTCAATTTGAAACTATCCTCAAACAACACAGAGGCTACAGGGAGCAGATTAACGCGATGATCGATGGCACGTTTGAAAGTAAGCGCCTGTTTGCGATTGCCAAGCGAGAGCATACCCACTGGTATACCATCTTTTAGCAACACTTTACGATACATACGCGGCCTGGGTTTGGCAATAATCTCCTGATAGCCTGGAGCATTTGTAATACCAACCGAGGCGAAATCGAGTCCATAGAGAAACGTAGCATTATAGAAAGTGCTGGCTTGAAAAGAAGTGTTGTTGTCAAGTAGATCAAGCATACTATATGCTGCGGCGCGTGCCTGCTGAACGGCGGGATACCATTGTCCAAGCACACGTGTACGACCAGTGAGTTGATCTGTCGTTTCAACGACATCGCCGGCGGCATAGATATCAAGGGTATTGGTACGCATCCTACTATCAATACGCACACCTCGTCCGCAGGCAATCCCACTTGCTTTAATAAAATCTATTATCGGTTCGATGCCAATGGCAATAACAACCGTTTCACAGGCAATTTGTTCGCCGCTCTTCGTCACTAACCCGCTCACGCTCCCTTGATCCCCAAAAATCTCAACGACTTCTTCTTCCAGCCGCACATCGACTCCATCGCGTTGTTCTTGCTGTAGTACGAGGTCAGAGGCAGTCGCATCGAGAACTTCAGACCAGACCGTACGTCGTCGTAAAATATGAGTGACGGAATAATTGCGGTGCCTCAGCGTCTCAATAGTTTCCAATGCCAGGGTACCACTTCCAATAACCACAACATGCCGTGTCTCATTCAGATTCTGCAATAGCGCCTGATAGTCATTGACATGGCGTAAAGTGTAGACGCCTTGTAACTGTTGACCTGGACAATTCAGGCGTGCGGGACGGGCACCATTTGCTAACAATAAACGGTTATAGCTAAGCTGACGACCACTTTGAAGCTGCACACGATGTTGGGCTGGCTGTATACCTACAACGCGCTCAGGCAAAAAGCGAATCATATGATCCTGGTAAAAGCTGGTAGAGCGTGCACTCAATTTATCTTCGGAGAGGCGACCACCTAGATAATCTTTCAAGGCAGGACGATAATAAACAGGAGAGGGATCGTCGGCAATCACCCCAACAGTCGCTGCGGAATCTTCTGCACGCAAAATCTCAGCGGCAGTTGCACCAGCAATGCCGTTTCCAATAACCAGATATGTTGGGGCTATTTGCTCCTCAGCCATTCCAATCCTCCACAATTCCAGGCAAGCAACCCAATATATAGGTAAAGCTACTACTATATAGTTTCAAATAACCAGCCATTTCTATGTTGTGATCGTGCCATCAGCAAGAACAGTGATTTTAATAGAAGCAAGGGGGGTTTGTGCTGGCCCCTGAACAACTGCAGCATTCCGAGCCGGGTTGAAAGCAGCATCGTGACACGGACATTTTAGTAAGCTATCCTGCACATCATAATGAACCGAACAGCCAGCATGAGTACAGGTCGTATCGAATGCAACAAACTTGTTATCTGGCAAATGAATAATCACACCAGGATTATGCTGATTAGCAATAGGAAAAGTTCTCGCGCTATTCAGCGGCAGATCTGCACGATGCGCCAGAACGCTGCCATTTCCTCCCGGCTTTCCTTTGGCAGGTGCTGGCGCAGCAGGCAGAGTTTGCTGTGTATTTGGAGCACCCTTTCCACCAACAGGAGAGTTATTTTGCACTATTTTTACGCCCGCAATGCCTCCCACCGTCACTAGACCACCACCAGCAGCAAGCAATATAACCAGGCGGCGACGCGACATATGTACCCGTTTACGTTTCAATTTCACAAGCTTCAACGAAGAAGAGGTCTGATTCAATGATTGCATTGGAAACGGTGTAACAGGTAGTACAGTATTTATAGGAGAGTATGGCTCGTCCGGCGCAACGATCTGATGATAGGCCTGAGCAAATGCGACAGGCTGACGATAGCGCTGCATAGGCTCCTTCGCCATAGCCTTTGTGATAATAAGATTGAGTCCAACTGGAAGTCCCTCACGCCACACCTTCAAAGATGGAACCTCCGCATAGAGATGCTGGCGTGTGACCTCCTCGCGCGACTTCCCACTAAATGGGGAATGGCCGGTAAGTAAGCGATAAAGCACGGCACCCATTGCATAAATATCTGTATAAGCGTCAACTGGCTTGCCAAGCAACTGCTCTGGAGAACTGGATTCGCTACTACCGCTAAATTTGTTGGTTCGTTGATCCTCATGGAGGCTTAATTCATACATACGCATCAACCCAAATTCACCTACCGTCAGTTGTCTGTTCGCTTGCATATAAATGCAGGCAGTTGACAGATTGCGGTGAATTACCGCATGCTGATGTGCATATTCAAGGGCGGAGGCAAACTGATCAAGGTAGCGACCAACCGAATTCAGATCGGTGGGAACATTCTGTGCGAGCAGGCTACGCAGGGAAGTCAGAGGAACATGTGGATAGACCAGATATGGGATGCTCTGATAGTTACCATAATCGAGAAGTGGCAAAATGTGAGGATGCTGAAGGGATGCGACCTGATTTGCCTCCTGTTGAAAGCGTCCCAGAAAGACAATATGCGCATCGGTATTGAGTTCATTCTCTTGAAATTGGGTGCCCACAAAGCGAATGACATAGGAAGTTCCAGCTCGCGAGCTCGCCATGAAGACAGGACCCCATTTGCTCTGTTCCAGCAATTGTTCCAGATGATAATTGCCCACAGTGGCCCCAATAAATTTCTCCAGAAATGGACGCTCAATCATTATCAACCTCCCCAGACGCATACAAGCACACGTTCTAAATTTGCTATCATATCAGAGTATACGTCAGAGATGTGGCTTGCAGCATCAAACACATTACCCATTTCCTACACAGACATACCCAAAAATACATGATGGCAAAAAATAGACAAGATTTGCACGTGATAGAATCTTCAATGTGGTAGTCTGGATAACAACTATTGTGATGGCAGTTTTGACATTGCTCATCATTCTGACAACAATCTTTCCCAACCTCTAACAAGAGTAGATCATAGGAGAAAACATGTCTGTACGAGCCGTAGTGCTACCTGCACCAAATTCTGCCCCTATAATACGCGAGTTTGAGGATCCGATACTGGAGGATGGTGCAGTATTATTGGAAACGATTGCCTCCGAAGTCTGTGGAACCGATGTCCATCTGCTCCATGGGCACCTGAGTGGTGTACCGTATCCGATTATTCCAGGGCATGTCAGCGTCGGACGTGTGCTCCAGGTTAAAGGAATGGTGCGAGATGTCGAAGGAGAAGCGATTGTAGCAGGCGAGATCGTGACCTTCCTCGATGTCCATCGCACCTGTGGGCATTGCTGGTATTGTCAGATAGCGAAGGCGTCGACGCGCTGTCCTGAACGCCGCGTTTATGGTATCACGTACTCATCTAATGAAGGCTTGCTGGGTGGGTGGAGCGAACGGATCTTACTGCTACCAAGCGTCCATATTGTAAAACTGCCGCCAGCGCTTCCGCCAGATGTGTTCATGGCTGGCGGCTGTGGTCTTCCCACCGCTCTGCACGCTGTACAACGTGGCGATGTGACCTTTGGAGATACCGTGGTCGTCCAGGGTGCAGGACCTGTAGGATTATGTAGCGCTGTCCTGGCTCAATTGCAGGGTGCCAGCAAGATCATTGTCATCGGTGGGCCACCGCAACGATTGGCAATTGCACGTGCGCTTGGTGCAGATCTGACCATTGATATAGCCGAACACGGCCCGGACGAGCGTTTGCGTATTGTGCGCGATCTTACACATGGTCGAGGTGCTGATATCACGATTGAGGCGACAGGTGTTCCATCTGCCGTTGCTGAGGGGCTACGCCTGACACGTGATGCTGGTACGCTGGTTGTAGTGGGACAATATACCGATCACGGAGCGGTTAGCATTAACCCGCACCTGGAACTCAATCGTCCACATCTACAAATACGTGGCTGCTGGGGTAGCGATCTGGGCCATCTTTATCGTGCGGTAAACACGCTGGCTCGCCATGCCGAACGCTTTCCCTGGCGCTCAATGATCAATGGCCGTTATACACTGGAGCAGGCTGATCAGGCGCTGTTAGCGGCGGAGCGGCAGGAGAGTATTAAGGCGTTGATTTTGCCGAATGGGCCATTGATTTGACCGTATTTTTTACAGAAGTGAGACTGCCATACAATAATTTACGAATTAAATACTAATTTTTAGGTATTGACGTATCTAAGACAATAGATCGTGTTAGCTGTTTTTATATTAGTGGAGGCAAATAGATGTCAAAGCACCCGCTGGCTGAAGTATTTGGATTTACTACCCGTGATTTCTCTTCAGATGCCGAGAGATATCGGAGAAACAAGTTGTGCCCGTTTAATAATAAAGTTCCCTCGTGTACAAAAGATAAAGCTGAGAAGCCGCTAGGAGTTTGTAGTGTATACGATGCAGATAAAGTAGTCATTACCTGTCCAATACGCTTTCGTCAAGATTGGCTGATAGCTGAAGATGCTGCTTCCTTCTTCTTTCCAGCAAATTTATCCTGGACCTCCCTTACAGAAGTCCGCATCAATGATAAATATGGGCGTTCAGCGGGCAATATAGATGTGGTACTTGTTGCATATGACGATACTGGCCGCATTGTTGATTTTGGTTCGCTCGAAGTCCAGGCTGTCTATATTTCAGGCAATATCCGTAGAGCATTTGAATACTATATGGAAGCACCGACTGATCGTGCAAATATGGACTGGTCGAAGCAACGCAACTATCCACGTCCAGACTATCTCTCTTCTTCACGTAAGAGATTAGCTCCTCAACTCATTTACAAAGGTGGTATCCTTCATGCGTGGGATAAAAAGCAAGCAGTTGCAGTAGATAATAACTTCTTCAATACTCTGCCTCGTATGGATGAAGTTTCGCAAGAAGAGGCTGAAATGGCATGGCTAGTTTATGATCTTGAACTTAATTCATCACAAACCCGCTATCGTTTGAGCCGTTCCAGGACAGTTTACACGCAATTTATCCCCGCGTTGGATAAAATCACAACAGCGGAACCTGGCAATGTACAAAATTTCATTGAACATCTACAGGAGAAACTAGATGAAAAGTTAGAAAGCGGCGCACCTCCAGACGCCCCTACATTGCTTGATGCTCTTGGAGGAGAGAGCTTGTAGAGATTTGTCTCCTTGTATTTGTTTACGATGCGATATTCTTGTGGAGTAATAGATGCAATACACATTATTTGATAATGTCAGATCTATATCAATTGTAAATGTAAGCTCAGTCCCTAAGCGTAGTCCTTTCCGTTATGCGGGTGGCAAAACCTGGATCATTCCTCATATCAGGCTATGGCTATCTTCACAAATCAGGCAAAGGTACAATCTCACACCTATTCAACCCTTACTACTAGTTGAACCTTTTGCGGGAGGAGCAGCTGTAAGTCTAACCGTAGCAGCCGAGAAGCTTGCTGACCACGTTATCATGGTCGAATTAGACGAAGAAGTGGCGGCGGTATGGCAAACTATTCTTGACGAAAACAATTGGGCATGGCTTGCAGACGAAATCGAAACTTTCGATCTCATCAATAAGAATGTTGAAGCTCTTCTCGCAAAAACCAGCCTCACGCAAAAAGAACTGGCATTTAAAACTATTATCAGAAATCGTGTCAATCGTGGTGGTATTTTAGCCCCTGGTGCCGGTATTCTTAAAGAAGGTGAAAATGGAAAAGGACTTAAATCACGCTGGTACCCAACTACACTCAAAAAAAGAATACAGGCAATTGTAAAGATGAGAGATACCATCAGCTTCATAGCCGGTGATGGGCTGCAAATCCTTAAAGAGAATAGCGAACGTCCTGACACAGTATTCTTCATCGATCCTCCATACACAGTGGGAGGGAAAAAAGCAGGAAAGCGCCTTTACAAGCATTTTGAGCTAAACCATGAAGAGTTATTTGAAATTGCTGACAAGTTGCAAGGTGATTTTCTAATGACCTATGATGATACAGATGAAATACGAGCACTTGCAAAGGCACATAATTTTGATGTCCAGACTGTGCCTATGAAAAATACGCATCATGCAAAAATGAATGAATTATGCATAGGCCCCAACCTGGAATGGTTGCGGCCGGCTTTACAGTTGTAAGACGGGTCCATACCACCATCCTCTTCAACAACAGGGCTACATGTAAAACAAAAGCAAGGTCAATACGTTCTATACAATGAACGTACCAATTCTTTCTCAACTCTTGACAATTAGAACATATTTTCTTATACTTTAGATGCAACATATTTTAATGGAGGTCCTTCCGCATGGGCATAGATTTCGCTCATTTACATGTTCATACCGAATACTCGCTTTTAGATGGTTTTAGCCGTACTAAAAAGATTGTACAACAGGCGAAAGCCAAAGGGATGCAACATCTTGCTATTACCGATCACGGCGCAATGTACGGCGCAATTGAGTTTTACAAGGCATGTAAAGCGGGAGGCATCAATCCTATCATAGGCATTGAGGCATATCTCACCGAAGATATGCATGATCACTCCAAGCGCTACAGCGACGATTATCATCACTTGCTCTTGCTGGCGAAGAATGATATCGGTTATCGTAACCTGCTCAAACTGACCACTATCGCCCATACGGAGGGATGGCACCTCAGGCCACGTATCGACAAAAGAGTGTTGCAACAATATTCGGAAGGACTGATCGTCACTTCGACCTGCCTCTCAGGCGAAATCCCCAAGTTGCTTCTGAAAGAGAAGGTAGACGAAGCATATAAAATGGCCGATTGGTATCGCGATGTCTTTGGGCCTGAGCACTTCTATCTGGAAATTCAGGAACACCACGGTATATTTGATGATGGTAAACCTTCACCACAGGCACAACTCAACCAGTTGCTGTATCGCATGCATAAAGATAAACAGATCCCACTGGTGGCAACAAACGACCTGCATTATATCGACGAGCACGACCACGCCTCACACGATGTCCTTCTCTGTGTCCAGACTGGCAAACAACTTGATACTCCCAAACGCATGCGCTTTGATAGCCAGGAATATTATCTGAAAAGCCCAGAAGAGATGTCTCAACTCTTTCCTGAATTACCCGATGCTCTACTCAATAGTGTGCGTATTGCTGAGCAGTGTAGCGTTGATCCTCTCTCTTATAAAGCTCAATTGCCCAACTATCCAGTTCCTTCCGGATACGAATCATCTGATCAGTACCTCTATACGCTTTGTATGCAAGGGCTTCGGGAGCGCTTTGGAGAGGTAACAGAGCAGGCAAAACGACAACTGGACTACGAATACAACATGATTGCGGAGAAAGGTTTCGTGCCCTACTTCCTCATTGAGTGGGACTTTGTGAACTATGCTCGCTCGAATGGGATTCGCTGTTCCGCAAGAGGTTCTGCCGCCGGAAGCCTGTTAGCCTACTCGCTTGGTATCACCAATGTTGATCCGTTGCGCTATCAGTTGCCATTCGAGCGGTTCTTCAATACCGAACGTGCCGACATGCCTGATATAGATATGGACTTTCCTGATGATCGGCGTGAAGAAGTCATCGAATATGTCGCCCACAAATATGGTGATGACTGTGTCGCACAGATGGTCACCTTTAATACGATGGCAGCAAAAGCGGCAGTAAAAGATGTTGCCCGTGTCATGGGACAGCAAGATGTCGGGGACCGTATCACACGCCTCATTCCTACCGGCCCAAAAGTAACCTTGCAGGGATCGCTGGACTCGGTAAGAGAACTCAATGCCCTCTACAACGAGAGTAAACCTGTACAAGAGATCATCGACCAGGCATTGAAATTAGAAGGATCAGTACGTACAACGGGAGTCCACGCGGCAGGTGTGATCGTCGCCAATGAATCCCTGGAGCATTTTGTTCCATTGCAATTGCGCGACCCCAAAGATCCATCTAAAGGTCGTATTACACAGTATGAACAGATGCACCTGGAAGAGTTGGGATTGATCAAGTTTGACTTTCTAGGGCTCTCCAACCTGACCATTCTGGATAATGCAGTCAAGTTTATTAAGCTCTCGCGCAATGAGGATATAGACCTGGAAAGGGTGCCACTCGATCCAATCGGCGATGAGATACAAGATGAAAAGCGTCGCAAGTCGTTTGAGTTGCTGGCAAGCGGTGAAACAACAGGTGTCTTCCAGTTGGAAGGACCCAAGATGCGTGAGTACATCAAACAGCTCAAACCGACGCGAGTAGAAGATGTAATGGCAATGATCGCCCTGTATCGCCCTGGCCCAATGGATAGTATTCCTGATTTTGTTGCCGCGAAACATGGAAGAAAGAAGATCACCTATCTTGACCCGCGTCTAGCTGAATGGTTGGAAGAATCCTATGGCATCATCGTGTATCAGGACCAGGTGCTATTCATCGCGGTAAACATGGCTGGTTTCTCCTGGGGCAAAGTCAATAAATTCCGTAAAGCACTCAGCAAAAAGATGATGGATGAGGTAGAGGGGTACAAGGTTGATTTTGTGAAGGGTTGCGTCAAAAGTGGCATGAAGCAGAAGGATGCAGAAGAACTTTTCACGTTGGTCCTCCCATTTGGTGGATATGGCTTTAACAAGGCTCACGCGGCAAGCTACGCGGTCGTCGCCTTCTATACAGCTTATCTCAAAGCAAACTACACAGCCGAGTTCATGGCCGCCACAATGACAACAGAGGCTGCTGACGCCAAGAAGATCGCAAATGCTATCGCCGAATGCAAGCGTATGGGCGTCGAAGTACTTGGACCTGATGTAAACAAAAGTGATCGCGGCTTTGCAGTAGAGAACCAGGGTGTGCGCTTTGGTCTTCTGGCAATCAAAGGCATCGGTGAGGGGCCAATCGGTGAGATCGTGCGTGCCCGCAATGAAGGTGGCCCCTTTAAATCGCTGGCTGACTTCTGCACACGCGTCGATCCCAAATTTGTTGGTAAGGGTGCCATTGAAACGTTGATCAAGGCGGGTGGCATGGATTCGCTGGCTGATGGCAAGCGGCATATGTTACTTGATGCTGTAGACCGTGCCATGCAATTCGGTAAAAGTGAACGAGCGGCAAAAGAACATGGAATGGTCAGCCTCTTTGGTGATATGCAGGAGATAGAAAGCGCAATAGAGTTTGCCCTCAATCTAAAGGCGCTAGAGATCTCGCGCAAGCAACTTCTAGCATGGGAGAAAGAACTTATCGGCGTCTATATCTCCAAGCATCCGCTTGCGTATCTCAGCGACCTTTTCGCCGAACATGTCACGCATAGTACAGCGGAAATCAATGAAGAATTGGACAAGCACAGAGTTGTTATGGGTGGCACTATTATAGAAGCACGACGTATCACTACTAAGAAGGGCGATACAATGTGCGTCGTGAAACTGGAAGATATGTTCGGTACTATCGATGTCACAATCTTCCCGAAAACATATGAGGAAACCGCCGAACTCTGGGTAGAAGAGACGGTCGTCATTGTACACGGCGAGATACAGGTACGGCGAGATGAACCCGGATTGCTTTGTAATCGTGTTGAAAAATTAAATGCGATTGAAGAAGAGATGAACCGCAAACACTATCAAGTCTGGCTCACATTGCAACTGAGCGGCACGGATGAGATTGCTGTCTCTAACGATATCTTGAAGGTACAGGACATCTACCGCTTCATTCAGGAGCGTCCTGGCCGTGATTATTACGAAGTGTTCGTTGCCAATGGCGAATGGCAGGCTCGCCTGGTGCCAGGGAACAATACGATGCATTATGATCAAGCGCTCCATAATAAATTGGAAGCATTGTTGGGAAAGGGCGCAGTCGAAGTCCAGGTATTGGAGAGATAATTCCTTTTAAGGGTGGGACTCATGTATAAAGAGTCTATTTCTATGTATAAGTTCCACCCCAATTTTGACACTTTATCAATATATCGTTATACTTGATAAGAAACCTTTGCCATGACCTATTCGTATACTCCTTGATGGTCAGTTTAACGCATATATAACGCAGAAAAGGCTTGAAATCGTGGGCTCCGAATATATAGGACCAGTACCAGACCCCGAAATGCAGAAGAAACGCTCATTTCCAACGAAAACACATTTTTTCCCTCATGGAGGGGAAAATGTGTTTCCTGATGCTTCTGATGACCGTGAATCAATCATTGATGATGATGATCAGACACAGCCTCTACGGGCAGTTGCAGTTCCTCAAAAAACTGAGGGGTATCAGGAACCTGCCTATCGCGAACATGTAAGTGGTAATCTTGTTGTGCATCCAGCAGAGGCACCTGATTTTCGTCCAGCATATCAACCCTATCAGCCGCCAGTGCAACAACAGGGCAATTCCTATCCAGCCGCTCCCTACCAATTACCACAACAAAATAATGGTAATCAGTATCCGCCATCATATTATCCATATGCCCAATACCCGCCTTATCCTGGACCTCCCGGACACCCGGCTCAGGGACAGATCTATTATTCAGGCGCTCCAACACCCTATTATCCTGCCTATGGATATCAGCCATATGGGTATCCTTATTATCCTTATGCCTGGCAGCCGCCAAAGCCAAAACGTGATGGCTACCTACTTGGTATGTCGATCACTGCATTTGCTGGCTCAATCCTGGTATTTTTTGCGGGTATTGTTAGCCTGTTGTTTCTTCTACTCATCGCTGTGCTTCCTTCGACAACAAATTTGGGAGCAGGACAGAAATTTGGCAGCGTGGTAGAGTTTTTTGCATTCACGGTCGCAGGTCTTGTAGGCGGTGGATTTACGTTCTATCATAGTCTCCGCTCACTTTTCTTAAAGAAACCTTCGGCAGAACTTAAATTGCCCTGGTTCTGGATCTTTTTTGTCTTCTATCTTGTAGTTCTCTTGATTGCAGGGGCAATGCATGCTCAAGGACAATCAATCACAAATGAGCCGCTAACGATTTTCATGATCTCATTAGCTGGTATCCTTCCTTCACTTACGATTGTTTCTCTTGGCGTACGACGAGTGCACTTTCCGAGGAATGCACCCTGGCCCACAACCTGGCGACGTTTCACAGTGGCAATTGTTAGTGGAGCAACGCTTGCGATTCTACTTGCTCTCATTTTTGAGCTTGTTCTCACGGTTGTTTTACAGAAAAGCCTGGGTGTGAGTGTCTCGCTGGATAACCCTGATCAGCAGATACCAAAGGATCCGAAGTCAATACTCTTTCTGTTTCTGCTCGTCTCGGTAGTTGCGCCGCTGGTTGAGGAAGGTGTGAAGCCGCTAGGTGTAGCGATTATGATTGGTCGCATACGTAATGCTGGCGAAGCCTTTATCCTGGGCCTGGCCTGTGGCACCGGCTTTAATCTCATTGAAACAGCCGGATATATGGGTATGGGCTACAATGACTGGCTAAATACGGCTATTGAGCGTACCAGTTCTGGCCTGCTGCATGGTTTTGGCGCAGCAATGGTCTCTCTTGGCTGGTACTACCTGACCCATCCTAAGGAGAGTCGGCACCGCTTTCTACTCCCTCTTGGATGCTGGGGTTATGCAGTATTACAACATGCAATCTGGAATGGCTCGTTTGGTCTGCAATTGTTGCCAGCTCCAATTGGCCCTTACCTGGATACCGGGGTTGTGCCACTCGGCCCGCTCTCGTTCCCATCTATCATGCTCGTCTATGGCGTCCTGACGATATTGATGTTGACATTCTTTCTCTATATGACGAAAAAAGTACGCCCTACCACTGTGTCAACACAATCAAAGCCTGTTGAGTCAGGGAATACATCCTCACGAGAATCGGTTGTCGCACGAGCGTAAGTTTTTACTTACGCCCGCATCCTTCATTCCTCTCCTTACCTCAGCTTCTACAGAGCTGAGGTAAGGATTAATTTTGCTTCTTCAACGTTCTTCGCTGTCAGCAATTTGAGCGTTACATTTTGGATTACAGTGGGATCTTTCATCGATGGCACTCGCTTTACTGCAAGTGGAACAAGATCAGGGAAAGTTGCTTGCAACAGGCCGATCAGGAGACTTCGTAAGGTTTGCAGAGATTCTTCATGTTCTTGCTGAATACCTTGTTGGATACCTTTCTGCATACCTTGTTGGATACCCTGCTGCATACCTTCTTGCAGCCCCAGGCGTAATCCTTCATCGCGTCCTTCATCCATAATTTCTCGGTAGACCCAGGAATCTCGTAATATCTCTCCAAGCATAGCAAACCTCCTTTTCAACATCTTTCTGTCGGCTTCACTTCTGAACACCAATCCTGCAAGTGTATATGCGATTGTCAGTAATTCTTGAGATAACGTAGTATCTCCCTACCATCTGGTAGAGTTTTAACTAGAGGAGGTTCAGATATGTTGCCGTCCTCGACTAGATATATAACGTACGAATAGACAGGTAGCGGTCCGTACTCTCGGTTCGCCTGTATATTATACTCTAAAAGTCGCTCTGCCATCTTGGGGTTCTGGCGCTTCTGAAATTCAATGTGTAACAGAACTGGTTCACCTTGTAACATGATCTTATAAAGACCATCAGCATGTATGTAGGTGTCACGCCGCTTTAACTCAATTGATAACGCTTCAACAAATGTACTTCCCTCCACCAGCCATTCTGTGAATTGCTGAGGTTTTTTCCGCAACAAATCTTTCATTAGTATCACATAGAAAAATGTAAGAAATATTCTAACAATCTCGCTCTTTTTGCGACACAATTAAGACACATACTTGATAGAAATCTGACAAAAACCCTGTATCATTATTATCAGAACAAAACTTTATATACCTACAGAAAAAATCAAAGCCACCGATAGAGTTATGTAAATTACTGTTTCAGATAAAGATGTCTGCGAACAATACAGAGAGACGAGAGGGATCATCCCATGTTGTACGACCTGCTAAAAAAATGTGTGAGCATCTTCTTCAATTTGTTCAATAAGCTTCTAGGCGGAAAATTACCACCATTTGGGAGCGCCTGTGTGATTACTGAAAGTCAGAATTATTATCTTGTCATTGAATTGCCTCACAACCGGGTCGTCTTCCCCGGTGGCTTTATGAACTGGAATGAAACACCGCAACAGGCCGCCGAGCGGGAAGGGAGAGAAGAGACTGGACTTATTCTACAGACGGACGATCTCGTTGGTTACTACCCAAGTACCAGTGACAAACTCACGAATATGAGCACAATTAGTTTTGTCTATCATGCCAGAGTTATCAGTGGAGCCTTGCATATGAATGCTGAGGGCCAACCTCGCTGGGTCCATGAAAAGGATCTGCGTCCTTTGCTTAGCCCTCATTCACTATGCATCCTAGATGATTACTTGAAGTATCGTCTGCGCCAGAAAGCAAAAACAGATCCCCTTTTATACGAAAATAGCCGGCAGCTCGTTCATTCAGGAAGGCTCTCTATGTACTAAGAAATGAGAGATACAAGCCTGCATTCGTTTGACTTTTCGCAAATGTCATGCTATAGTTAACATTAAATAATAACTTGAGAGGCTATGAAAGGGACATATCGAGTAGCCTGCCGATAGTATAGAGAGCGATGCACATGCTGCAAGCGTCGTCTTCGGAACCACTCGATGACACCCTGAGCCATGACGGTGAACCACCTTCATTGAGGAGGCTTAGTAGCTGGCATTCGGAACGCATCCGTTATCATGCGACGGTTTATTCCCTACATAACACATAGAATGCAGAGGAAAGAACCGGTAGAGGTCTCTTTTCAAACAGAGACAAATGGTGGTGGTACCACGACAAGGCTATAACGCCCTCGTCCTCCAAAAAGGATGAGGGCTTTTTGTTGCGCTTGAACGTGGTTGCGATATACAGAAAGGAAACCGTATGGATAGTGACGATAACAGCGACGATCTTGAGGAAGACACCTGATATCTGGAAAGATGAGTCTGCCAGGGTGTGCTTCCTGATTGGTTATAGGGTAGGCTCATTGAATAACAGATAGCAAAGGAGTCATTATGAAACGTACTCTTACATCAGAAGTTTCATCTCACGCGGGTGAACGTGTACGCGTGACGGGCTGGCTACATTCATTGCGTCAACTAGGAGGCCTCAATTTTCTTGTGATCCGCGACGGCTGGGGATTGGTACAGGCCATCGCTGAATATGAGGAGGAAATTGCTCCCCTGATTGAGAACAAACTGAGTGTTGAAAGTGTCATTGCCGTGGAAGGGCTTGTTGTCAATGAGGCACAGGCACCTGGTGGCGCTGAACTTCACAATCTCTCCATCGAAATCATTACCCCCATCAAAGAGGCACCACCCATCCCGCTTAACAAACGCAAGATTTCAGCAAACATCAGTACATTGCTGGACCAGGCGGTGGTTATGAATCGCCACCCAACACGGCGAGCAATCTTTTCTCTGGCGGCAGGCATGCTGGATACTTTCCGTCATACCTTGACGACACAAGGGTTCACAGAGATCCAGACGCCCAAAATCGTTGCCGCCGCTACTGAGAGTGGTGCCAATGCATTTAAGCTCGATTACTTTGGGCGACCTGCATACCTGGCACAGAGTCCTCAATTCTACAAACAGATCATGGTTGGCGTCTTTGAGCGCGTCTTTGAGGTTGGCCCTGTCTTTCGGGCTGAACCTCACGATACAACACGCCACCTTAATGAATACGTTAGTCTGGACGTTGAAATGGGTTTCATCGAAAATCATTTTACAATCATGGCGCTCCTACGCGACGTTATTGCCAACATCCTGGACACGTTTAATAAGCATTATGGTAATGAGTTGGCTTTGCTCAACGTACAAATGCCTGCGGTGCCAGCGACGATACCGCATATCCATTTTGCGGATGCTCAAGAACTGATTCTCAAATTACATGGTGTAGATGTGCGCGGCGAACCGGATCTTTCACCGCAGGACGAACGCTGGTTGGGCGAATGGGCACAACACGAATTTGCAAGTGACTTCTTGTATGTCACAGGGTATCCAATGCGCAAACGGCCATTCTATACCCATCCTGATCCCGACAGACCTGAGTACTCAAACTCATTTGATCTGCTCTTCCGAGGTACTGAGTTGGTAACAGGAGGACAGCGTTTGCATCTTTATGCCGACTACATAGCTGCTTTAGAGAAGGCACAATTGCCCCTGGACCCTTTTGAGTCCTACCTGGAAGCTTTTAAGTATGGGATGCCGCCTCACGGTGGATTTGCGATAGGCTCCGAGCGACTCTTGATGCAGTTGATCGGCACATCCAATGTACGTCTGACAACAGCATTTCCAAGGGATTTGAACCGCCTGGATCCATAGTACATCCTTTAAATCACAATGTGGCAGCAAAAAGGCTCAATGTTTCACGTGAAACATTGAGCCTTCCTCTTATGGAAATACTATGCTCCCATGATGTTATAGCCAGCATCGACAAACATAATCTCACCGGTAATAGCGCGAGCATAATTGCTGGACAGGAACAGAGCGACATCGCCCACTTCACTCTGCTCGATGTTGCGGCGCAAAGGTGCAACGCTGCCCATCTGCTCACGAAATGCCGTGAATCCTGAAACTCCACGCGCAGCCAGCGTATTGAGTGGACCTGCTGAGATGGCATTCACACGAATGTTATGTTCACCCAGTTCAAAGGCCAGATAACGTACGCTGCACTCTAGAGCGGCCTTGGCAACTGCCATAACATTATATTTGGGCATCACACGCTCACTTGCCATATACGTCAAAGTAAGAATGTTGCCACCGCCGCGTGGCTTCATCAGAGGAGCTGCCCTTCGTGCCATCGCAACCAGCGAATAAGCGCTGATATCGAGAGCGGTATGGAAGCCAGCACGTGTGGTCTCCAGAAAAGGATTCTCCAGCTCACTGGGAGGTGCAAACGCGACACAGTGAATGAGGATATCTAGCTCACCACCAAAGATCTCACTCGCCTTAGCAAAAGCGCTATCCAGTTGATCATCTTGCTGTACATCGCATGGTATGACAGCAGTACCAGGAATCTTCTCTGCCAGATCGCGCACATATTTCTCCATGCGCTCCTGATAGGCCAGAGCAATCTGAGCACCTTCACCGGCCAGAGCCTGAGCAATAGCCCACGCGATAGAGCGATGATTGGCAACACCAAAAATAAAAGCCTTTTTTCCTTCTAGTAACGGCATACAGGGTCTCCTCTCAATATCTAAAAAAAATGCTAACAGGCTATCCCCAGGTAACAAAGCGGATTGAGAGATTACCAGGGGGATAACCGAATGCTTTCTAACGTTCTACAGGGTAGCGTCGGTTTACCCAACCATTCATTCCATTCGCCAGGTTATATACTTTATTCAACCCGGTTACCAATGCAATTTCAGAGGCGACGCTGCTACGTTGTCCTGACGCGCAGACGAAAATTACATCCTCGTCAGCAGGCAAGTTCAGCTCTTTTAATGCTTTGCCAAACGCGTAGATACCATCTAGTGGTACCAATTCGGCTTCAGTAATATGACCCCGATTCCATTCATCGGGTTGCCGCACGTCAATCACATGGGTACCGGCTTCAATCATAGTTTTCGCTTCGTCGGTGCCAATTGTAGCGTAAGGTAACTTCTCATCTTCATCATCATATGCCATTATTTTTTCTCCTCGTTGTTATATTGTTCTAGCCAGAGACGACCTACAAGGGTGGGAGTAATCAGATACTCATCCCCTACGAAGTGCATCGTCAGTAGGCCTTGATCTTCCATCTCTCGGAAATCGTCAGTGATAAGATAGTAATCATGTAGCATGCGTGCTACATCGCTCTCAGGTAATCGCTTCCAGTTTAACAAGATCTGGAGCACGGCTGCATACCTGGGATTGCTATCATCAACTGCTCGCATAAAATGCTCCTTGCTTCGGATCCAGTGATTTTTACTCATTGGAAGAGGTCATGATACAGCTTACCACATCGCTTCCATGCCTCATATCTTCTCAGGACAATTACTGCCCACAGTGTAACAAATCCACCTGTATAGAGCAAGTACGAGAATGTTTCACGTGAAACATTCTCGCCTTTAGCGCATAACCATTCCCCCATTGACGAGAAGCACCTGCCCAGTAATAAACGCGGCAGCAGGGGATGCAAGAAACAGGGCTGCACCCAGAACATCTTCAGCCATTCCCCAGCGTTGCAATGGAATCTGTTGTGTAATATTTTGACGTGAGTTTATTGGGAGAGATTGAGACCACTCATTCTCGATAAAACCAGGGGCAATACAATTCACACGGATACGAGGCGCATACTCTACAGCAAGGCAACGCGTGAGAGAAATTATGGCTCCTTTGCTCATGGCATAGACTTGTCCGGAAAATCCTGAAATCCCACTCAACGCACCATCCCAGCCAGTAGTCAGAATGCAGCCACCATTATGCATATATGGCTCTATTTCGCGGCAGCAACGCCATGTTCCCAATACGTCAACATCCATCACACGTTCAAAAATCTCTACCTCGCTCAGGCCACGCGTTTCCTTCGAGTTCGCGCTGGCCCCGGCGTTATTAACCCACACATCGATATGACCATATAAATCATACGCCTCTTTGACAAAACGCGTGACCTCCTCTGGCTTACTCAGATCAGCTTGTACGAGGTTTGCCTGTCCGCCTGAGGCAATAATTTGTGTCACAACATCTTTGGCCTCATGCTCTGAGTGGGCATAGTGCACCAGTACTCTGGCCCCTTGCGCCGCGAAGCCTGTTGCCAGTGTACGACCAATGCCGCGACCAGATCCTGTAACAACAACCGTTTTATTTTGGAACATAGCTCTAACACTCCAATGTTTCACGTGAAACGTTTATGCATTTTTGTTTCCTGATCTCTATATAAAGAAGCCAGCCCTCATGCAAAATTATGTATCGTTCTTCTCTCATGCGCTGGCTCCATCCCCTACATTGTGCGACACAACTAACCATAAAACCAATCGATGAAGATTGTCTACCTTATATTGTAATAATTATAGATATTTTTGCTATGCTAGCCCTCTTGCACGCTTTCGCATAAGATGATACCCTTATGAATGGATACGACAAGTAATTATCGCATCCTTGATTTGTAAACATACATACCACTCAGGCAATGTTTCACGTGAAACATCAGGCACTTTTCATATCCCAGTTTAAAGATCTAGTCTGGAAAATCTGTCGTATATTTTCTTTTAGGCAACCTCAGAGACTGATCTGAAATGGCACAATTTCAATTAATTGGAAACTTGTTTCGGACCATCTCTCGTAAAGTCGTGATGATTTTGTGTTAGAGGGCAACAAGACTGTGATCAATATGTAACACTGGTGTCATATATTTCAATCATAAGACTTGCCAGCATTACAGTGGTTACCTGAGGAAATAGATAAATTTGCAACACACGCATAACACAAAGGAGAAAGTAATGACAACCCGTATTGGTATTAATGGCTTCGGGCGTATTGGCCGTCAAACATTGAAAGCTATTTTAGAGCGCCACCCACAGGATCTCGAAGTCGTCGCAATTAACGATATCACAGATACGCATACAAATGCGCACCTCCTGAAATACGACTCCACTTATGGTCGCTTCCCAGGTGAGGTTTCCGCAACTGAAGATTCATTGATAGTCAACGGTCACAAGATCAAGATCGTTGCGCAGCGCGATCCTGCCCAGATTCCCTGGGGAGATTTCGGCGTAGATATCGTTATCGAATCTACTGGCCTCTTCACCGATGCAGACAAGGCTTCCGCACACTTAAAGGGCGGCGCGAAGAAAGTTATTATCTCAGCTCCTGCTAAGGGCGAGGATCTGACCATCGTGTTGGGCGTGAACGACAATATGTATGATCCAGCTAAACATACTATCATTTCCAACGCATCCTGCACAACAAACTGTCTTGCTCCCGCCGCTAAAGTGTTGAATGACAACTTCGGTATTGAGCGTGGCTTGATGAATACGATCCACTCATACACCAACGACCAGCGTATCCTCGACCAGGTTCATAAGGACCTGCGCCGCGCACGTACCGCTGGTGCAAATATTATCCCAACCACGACTGGCGCGGCGCGTGCTCTCTCGCTGGTTATTCCTGAGCTGAAAGGTCGCTTTGATGGTATGTCCTTGCGTGTACCAACGGTCACTGTTTCGGTCGTCGATTTCGTTGCCACCATTCGCAAAGAGGCGACGAAAGAGCAGATCAATCAGGCATTCAAGGATGCTGTGGCAGGTCCATTGAAAGGTATTCTCAACTATACCGACGAGCCTCTTGTCTCCAGCGATTTCCGTGGTGATCCTCACTCCTCCACAATTGATGGCGAGAACACAATGGTGTTGGGTGGCAGCATGGTCAAAGTTCTGGCCTGGTACGACAACGAATGGGGTTACTCCTCCCGCGTCGCTGACCTTGCGAACTTCATTGCTCAGAAGGGTTTCTAGATGGGCTTATAAATCGCGCCCCTACACCATGTCCGGACGCGAAATCAACCATCAGACCGCCTATTAATGACAGGCTTATAAATCGCGTCCGGACATGGTGTAGGGGCGCGATTTATAAGCCCGTGCCGGGGATTTTATTACGCCCACGATATTATCGTTCGTCCCTCGTTTGTTTATCTTCTCGACAGGACACATATATGAACAAAAAAACAATTCGTGATATCGACGTTGCTGGCAAGCGCGTGCTGGTACGCGTCGATTTTAACGTGCCACTGAACGCGGAGCGACAGATCACCGATGATACACGCATTAAAGCAGCCCTGCCTACGCTAACATATTTGCTCGATCATGGAGCGGCCCTTATCTTGATGTCACACCTGGGGCGTCCTAATGGACAGGTTGTCGATAAACTACGCCTCACTCCTATTGCACAACGCCTCAGAGAACTCTTAGGGCATCCCGTACAAACTGCCAGTGATAGTATAGGACCAGAAGTAGAAGATCAGGCCAGCGCATTACAACCAGGGCAGGTTTTGCTGCTGGAAAATCTTCGTTTCCATAAAGAAGAAGAGAAGAATAATCCAGACTTTGCGCGCCAACTCGCCAGCCTCGGTGATCTCTATGTCAACGACGCATTTGGAACCGCTCACCGTGCCCATGCATCGACCGAAGGCGTGACAAAGACGCTTCCAGGTGTGGCTGGTTTCCTGATGGAAAAAGAACTCAATTTCCTTGGCTCGGCGCTGGAAAATCCACAACGTCCTCTAGTAGCTATTATCGGTGGCGCAAAGGTCTCCGACAAAATCGCAGTTCTGGAGCGCCTGATTAGCCTTTCCGATAGCATCTTGATCGGTGGCGGCATGGCAAACACCTTCCTCAAAGCGCAGGGGTACGAAATTGGCGACTCCCTATTCGAGGAGAGCAAGTTAGATGTCGCCCGCAACCTCATCGCTCAGGCGCAACAAAAAGGGAGCAGATTTCTGTTGCCCTCTGATGTTGCTATCGCCGATCGCTTTGCCGCTGATGCAGATCACAAAATTGTCGCCAGTAGCGCAGTTCCTCAGGGATGGCGCATTCTAGACATCGGACCCGCTGCAATTGAGGAGTTCCGTCAGGTACTCGCTGAAGCCAGAACGATTGTCTGGAACGGTACGCTGGGCGTCGCAGAATTTCCAGAGTTTGCAAAAGGGACTGATGCAATCATCGATATTCTAGCTGAGCGCACAAAAGCAGGCGTACTTACGATTATCGGTGGTGGCGACTCTGCGGCAGCCGTCGAGCAAGCTGGGGCAGCCACAAAGATGACGCATGTCTCTACAGGTGGTGGAGCATCGCTTGAGTTCCTCGAAGGGCGTACGTTGCCTGGCGTGGCCGCATTAGCAGATAAGGGGTAGAAAAACATGGCTCATACGCGCACCGCTATCATTGCGGGCAACTGGAAGATGAATTATGGCCTAAAACAAGCCAGAGAATTTGTACAAGAGATCCTACCAGCACTTGAACAAGTTGTGGCATCTTATCCTCACATCCTGAGTATTCTCTGTCCACCAGCGATCTCACTAGAAACAGTGCATGCAATTCTGAGTGAAAAGCCGGTTCCTCACATCGAACTCGGCGCACAGAATATGTACTTTGAGGAGAAGGGAGCCTTCACAGGTGAAATCTCGCCTCTCATGGTACGTGAGCTATGCAGCACAGTAATTCTTGGACATTCAGAGCGCCGTACCTACTTTGGTGAGAGTGACGAACAAGTCAATAAAAAGACGCTGGCAGCTCTCATTCATGGTCTGCGCCCAATTGTCTGCATTGGTGAAAACCTCGAACAATATGAAATGGGTGAGACCGGTGAGGTAATCCATACACAGATTAAAGGAAGCCTTGCTAATCTTCCTACACAGCAGGCACAAGAGATTGTTATCGCTTACGAACCAATCTGGGCCATTGGAACGGGGAAGGCCGCGACCGGCGAAGGTGCTGGCAAAGTCGTTCATCTTATCCGTCATCTCTACGGAGAGATGTATGGGAGTGAAGCGGCAGCCTCTTTACGCATCCTTTATGGTGGCAGTGTCACCTCTGGTAATATCAGCGAATTCATTGCCCATCCAGACATTGATGGTGCTCTGGTAGGTGGTGCCAGTATTAAAGCTGACTTTGTGGAGATCGCCCGTAAGATGGTCGAAACAATGACTCAAGTGGTGGGATAAACAGGCATTCCCGTTGACGCCTGTCCGGGGCAAGACAGGCATCAACGGGAAGCTCCGAATAGATGCTTCTCTCCATGTCACACTGAGACGCAGCAGGCAGCATGGGAGATGCGGAAGATTTCTACTAAATTTGCTGTGAATGTAAGCTCGATGGCTTGCTAGCGCTTTATGTATATACACACGACAAGGCTCTACATTTTTTACCATCTTCGTTATTCTTCTTCAACAGGCACTCACCAGCAAGCATTCAAGGTTATAATAAAAACAAACATCATAAATTCGTGTAACAGATGTTTGAAAATAATTTATACCCTCTGAAGACATTATATACATCACACCAAAACAGGGATACTGCCACCATTGGATAAGTGGATAGGGGTAATTCCTTGGCCAAAACATTGGTTTTCTGCTTCTAAACCTTTATGTGGCTTAGAGAGTTAGTTAGGTACCCGTCCTTCAGGGTCTTCGTTTTCCTTATATCACCTTCCTTTACAATGTTCATTCATCTACCCTTTAAGCATATCATAAAGAATAAATACGACAAAGAAAGATATCTGTTTCTCAAGACTATTTCCTCCAGTAATTTGTATAACACTTATTATTAGTTCGATATACAAGGAGATTTTATGAACGCTGAAACCGAAGAACAGGAATCTTCATTTTATATCGCTGTAATTGTGTGTGAATTTTCTTTGGATGCACCAGATGACCAACCATTATATCGAGAAGCTTATGTACTAGTTAATGAGTTCTCTGGCTTGATAGGTAAGGATCGAAGTGGACCATTACTTTGCTTCACCATTTTTCTCGCTTAGCTACACAAAAATGAGGATAACGTTTATGGCGTTATCCTCATTGAAGTTATCTCTACCTACACAACATTCTTAGTCCAGGTAATCTTTCAGCTTGCGGCTGCGGCTAGGATGACGTAACTTGCGCAGAGCCTTGGCCTCGATCTGGCGGATACGTTCACGGGTCACGTGAAACTCTTTACCAACTTCTTCGAGGGTACGGCTGCGGCCATCATCCAATCCAAAGCGCAACTGTAACACTTTACGCTCACGCTCGGTCAGGCTATCCAGAACATCCTCAACCTGCTCTTTCAGCAACTGGTGGCTTGCGGCATCAGCTGGTGCCAGGGCAGTGTGATCTTCGAGGAAATCGCCAAGGTGGCTGTCGTCCTCTTCACCAATAGGAGTCTCCAGACTGACTGGCTCTTGACTCACTTTAATGATCTCGCGCACTTTCTCCGCAGTGATCTCCATTTGTGCAGCGATCTCTTCGGACGTTGGTTCACGTCCAAGATCTTGCAGCAAGCGGCGACTGATGCGGATGAGGCGGTTGATCGTCTCGACCATATGCACCGGGATACGAATGGTACGAGCCTGATCAGCGATAGCCCGTGTGATGGCCTGACGGATCCACCAGGTGGCATAGGTACTGAACTTGTATCCCTTAGTGTAGTCAAACTTCTCAACGGCGCGGATCAGCCCGATATTGCCTTCCTGGATAAGATCCAGCAGGTTCATACCACGACCAATATACTTCTTAGCCACGCTTACCACGAGACGCAGGTTGGCCTCCGTCAAGCGGCGCTGTGCCTCTTCGCCATCCAGGATGTAGCGGCGATTGGACACAGGCTTCAGACGCTCGGCCTTGCCACGCTCCATGCGTTGTGCAAGGCGAACTTCCTCTTCTGCTGTGAGCAAGGGCACGCGCCCGATCTCGCGCAAGTACATGCGTACGGGATCGTCTAAGCTACTCTCCAGGTCAGCAACAACGATACCTAAGCCGTCTTGCAGGTCATCCCATTTGGGATCAGTTAGAACTTCGGTATCAACCACATCGTCCGGGCCTGGTTCCCAATCCGCTGGCGGCTCCTTAGTAGGATCCAGGGCGTCCATAGGCTCCTCGTCTTGTAGCTTAAACAGGTCAAATGTCTCATTCTCATCGATAGGAGTCACGAGACTACCACCATCCGAAGGATGAGTATGATGACCTACGGTCTCAATATCAAAGACATCATCCGTATTACCCAACATAGACTCTTCAAAAGGATCGAGTGCGAATACATCCTGTAACGGTTCCGTGGTAACGGTACCACGCCCATCGTGTACTCGATCCATCACTTCTTGTTCCCGATTCACCATTCTGGCATCCCCCTTCAGAAAACAGGCTTGCTATGATAAACGAATAAAAAAGGATAAAAACTCCTGCTTCCTGATCCGAATTTGGTAAAAATGATTTCGTTAAAACTTTATCGCACACTCTTTACTACGACCTGACTATCGAGAAGCAGTATCGATTGTACGTAGCTGGTGATCAACCTCTGACTTTTGTTTCATAAGCTGCCGCATATTATCGGTATTACCCGCACGGTAAGCTTCATCTAAAAGATATTTTAGTTCCATATTCAATTGTAACAAACGCGTCCGCTTGAGCCGGGTGGCGCATTGGACTGCTTCCTTCACCAGCCCGGCTCCATCTCGGGCTGCTCCCGATTCAACACATTTTTGTACTCGGGCTACTGTTGCCAGCAGCTCAGAAGGCACAAATTGCTCAAAGGGTTGATTAGAGGGAGAAGAAGCACGATGATACACAGAGTTGAGAATGTGGTACAACTCTCGCGTGTCTGTCCCGGCGAAGTCACCATCATTAATTATAACACAAACATGTGAAATCAACGCAGGATTCTGCACGAGTAGCCCAATTAGGTAGTCCTCCCATTGTAACTTATTATCCCTCTGTCTGTCAAGAGTTTGTAATGACTTACTCCTCTTGATAGCAGATCCTGCTTGAGTGCCTTCTTCTCTCTTGTCGCTGATCCATTCAGGTTCGTCTTTTTCGCTCTCTTGCTGCTCTCTAATCACTGAGATCTTCGCGGGTGGAAGCATTGTGCCGCCATGACCTCTCAAAACATGTTGCAATTCATCATGCAAACTACGCTCTTCGGTGCTAATCATCCTTGCTAGCTTGCGCACATAAGCATCACGCCTGATACGGTCATTAATCATACCGATGACTGGCAAAAGACGCTTCGCAGCCTCTGTTTGCCCTGCCGGTTCATGTAGATCAAGATCAACCAGCTTCGTCTTAAAGTAGTAGTCAATGAGTGGTACTGGATGAGAGACTGCATAGATCCAACCAGGTAGATCCTGCTGGATCATTTCGTCTGGATCTTTCCCATCTGGTAACATCATCACATTGATCTCTGCATCCACCTGCTCCTCTAGGCGAACAATTCCTTGCAATTGTTGGCGAGCCTGGCCGCGCGTTTTAAGCTGTCCATTCTGCCTCTTTCCCTCTGCTCTCCCACCAGGAAGGGCAATCGGCACCATCACCCGATCATAGGAGCTGAGCGCTTCCTGAATGCCATGCTCGGTAGCTGCACTCCCCGCCGCATCGGGGTCGAGTGCCAGCGTCACCTGCCGAGTCAGCTTTTTCAGTTGTTGAATGTGCTTTTCGGTGATTGCACTCCCAATGCATGCCACCGTCTGCTTCGTTCCGTATTGGTGAGCAATAATAGCGTCTACATACCCTTCTACGATAACAACTTGATGAACCTGTTTTATTGCATCTCTCGCCATATCTATAGCATATAGTACACTATTTTTCTCGAATAACAGTGTTTGTGGCGAATTCAAGTACTTTGGTTTACCTTCACCTAGAGCACGTCCCCCAAAGCCTATCACACGACCACGGGTATCTCTGATGGGGAAAATTAAGCGATTCCTAAAGTAATCATATACCCCAACACTATTCCCTCCCAACGTTCCCCCCCCACTCTTCTCTTCACGTTCTCGTGCCAGGCCTCCTACCACTAACTCACGTTCTGTGTAACCCTGTTTTAACAGATAGTGAGACAGGCCTTCCCATTGATCTGGCGCATAACCAAGAGCAAATGAAAGTACAGTATCAGATGAAATCCCGCGTCTTTGTACATAGGCTCTTACTTCGGCGGCCTCTTTTGAACGCAGTAACATCTGGTGAAACCAGAGTAATGCATCCTCATTCAGCTTACGCAACCGCTCTCTAGTAGCATTGGCCTCGCGCTCTGCTTCCGGATCACGATCACTTTGCTCCTCAACCTGCACTCCGGCCTTCTCAGCCAGATAATGCAAAGCCTCCCGAAATTCAAACCCCTGTTGCTTCTGCACAAACGAGAAAACATCCCCACCCTCGTTACAACCAAAACAACGCCATGTCTGGCTTTCCGGAAACACATAAAATGATGCCGTTCGCTCGTTGTGGAACGGACAAAGTCCCTTCAAAGCCTTTCCCGACTTTTGAAGAGCGACTACCAGCCCGATCTCCTCTGCGACATCAACTTTTGCCTTGATCGTCTCAATAATAGATGCCATACGTTATGCCTCAACCCGGCTGGATAATGCTCGCCTAAGGGGTTTTGTTTCTCTCACATCAGATATAACGATTGATATTACGGAAAGTCGCGCTACGGGTAATTTGTCTTGTACATTGGAACAAGGATATACCTATCGTACTATTGTCTTCCAAAAATGATCAGATCCAGAGGTGGGAAACAGTCAAAACCTTTTTTTCACTACCTTTTTAACGATTGACATAATCCTGTAGTGACAGTTTTCTCTCTAACACATCTTTATTGATCTTCTTTTATTTAAGTGCTTCGACAAAAAGTTATCCACATTTTGCACAAGCGTATTAACTACTATTGTATATCTATATATTAATAAAAATATATAACAGTAGTAGTAGGGACTGTGGATAAGTGGATAACTTTGCTCCGGAGATGTTTCTTTGTATTGCCGTTTCCTGTGGTAGAGCAGCCTCAGGAGCCATGTGATAGAGTTATCCACAGCCCTTCCAGAAGTGTAAAAAAAGAGGTTTTCTTTGTGGATAAGTTGGCAGAGGTGGTGGATAAGTTGGGGATAACTCGGAGATAAACAAGATCCAAGAAGATATATGTGGATAAGTTATCCACCATCATTGTGGATAAAGTAGGGTAGTTATCCACAGGGATGAGCCTTGAAAAAATGATATAGCGGCTCAATATATCAGCGCGCTATATCAGACCTTCTCTGTGGATAAAATGTGGAAAACTTATCCACATTTTGTGTGGATAACTTTTGCTGGAAAATACATCCATTGGAACTAATCTATTTCAAGGTCATAAATTGGGGATTTATCCGCAATTTAGTAAAGAAGTTCCTTATTTTACGAGCCTCTATATATAAATATTCCCAAATTTAGAAGCGAGGATGCATAAAATTCATAAATGTACCACTTTATGAGTGCACAACTATCATATCAAGCCGGCTTGTCGATGGGGAAATGTGGACAGTGTGGAAAACTTATCCACATTTTGTGTGGATAACTCCGTTATGGCAAGTACGATATAGCGGCTCAATATATTGAGCCGCTATATTAGGCTCTTCCTGTGGATAAAATGTGGAAAACTTATCCACATTTTATGTGGATAACCTCATTGATCGTGATGGATTGTGAGGATATCGTGAAAAGTAGCTTTAAGTGCACCTATCACGCCGCTATATTACCTAAGAAAAATGTGGATAATGTGGAAAACTTATCCACACAAAATGTGGATAACACGACTGTATCCTGTATGATATAGCGCGCTGATATATTGAGCCGCTATATCAAACCTTCCCTGTGGATAAAATGTGGAAAACTTATCCACATTTTGTGTGGATAACCTCATTGATCGTGATGGATTGTGAAAATGGTGTGAAGGATATAGCGCGCTGATATATTGAGCCGCTATATCAAACCTTCCCTGTGGATAAAATGTGGAAAACTTATCCACATTTTGTGTAGATAACCATATTATGGCAAGTACGATATAGCGCGCTGATATATTGAGCCGATACATTGTGGTCATTGTGTGGATAACTGGTGGAAAACTTATCCACAGGGGAAGAAAGACGTTCATAGGGTTCCTTTTTGTTTTCTGGATAGGTAAGGGCACTATATTACCATGATTGATTGAACATGTAAAAGGAGTTATCCACAAATTCTGTGGATAACTCCCTTAAAAAATGTGCAGAAGTCAATCTGAGTAACCAAAAATTGCTAGTGCGGAGGTGAAAAACTCCAGAGAGTACCATTTCAGTATTATTTTTTATCTTTGCGGAGAGAGCATAGATGCGACATGCATCTCATGCATCTGTGCCAGTGCATTGTATATGCGCAGAAGCTCTCCTGTACTGATAGCGGATGCACAATTTTGGCCGCTTGAGTGAGGAGGATCTCCATCGAATACTCCTTCATTCATGCCTAATAACCCTTCACGGAAATTTTCATTGAAAGGCTCTAATAGGAGGAGACATTTGCGCCATAAATATTCCTGAAGGGAATCATTCTGATGTGAAGCGGTTTTGTTGTAGGGGTTGTTTTGCTGCATGAGCATTGCATCGATATAAGGACCAAGTAGCCAGGTCCAGGTACTACCTTGATGTAAAGCTTGTTGTTGTTCTTCCCATGATGAGCCTGGATGACCTTTGTAGGCAGGATTTTGTGGACTGAGCGTGCGCAGTCCTTGTGATGTGAGCAGGTGTCTCGTCACAATCTCTAATACGCTCTGCCGTTGCCCTTGAGTCACTGCTGAATAGCGTAGAGACAGAGCAAGCAGCTGATTGGGACGTAGTGCCGGGTCGTCGCCATTTTGTCCATCAATGACATCGTAGAGATAGCCGCCCTCATTATACCAGAAGCGTTTTTGAATGCTCCGTTTACAAAGAGTCATGAGTTCCTGGTAGTAAGAAATTGCATGACTAAGGTCACCTTTAGAATTGAGATGTTGTGACCACTCGACCATAAATGAAAGCGCAGCATACCATAAAGCATTGACCTCAATAGGCTTTCCTCCACGTGGTGTAACTGGAATACCATTGATAAGAGCATTCATCCAGGTCAGACCTTTGCCGGGTATACTGACCAATCCATCTTTGGGATCAGCATGAATGCCGTTAAACGTTCCTTGGATATACCTATGAATGCTTGTTACCAAGTGAGGGTAGAAGTCTTCTAGAAACTCATAATTTCGCGTTACTTGTAAGTAACAGTCAAGCGCATAGAAAAACCAGAGTGTAACATCAGCACTCCCATAATCATCGCTCGTTAAACGTTGACCAGGGAGTGGTAGCCGATCTGGTAGGAGTCCATCTTTGAAGTGGCGTGCAACTTCTTGCAAGATGCTGAGAGCCTTATCATAGCGTTCAGGAACAAGTGTAAGGCCTGGCAGTGCAATGAGAGCGTCACGAGTTCTGTTCTCCATTTCATAATAGTTGGCTAGCAGAACAGGAACATTTCTAGCTTTTTTGCCAGGAAGATCATGGTTTGTATCTCGATCATGCAGCAGTATGCGGTGTGTAATGAAGCGGTTTCCTGCCTGTAATAGAAATTGCAAATAGTCTTCTCCATTTGCGTAAGGATCAGAACTTGTCATTAAGGGTAATGCACGTATATAATCTGCTTGTGCTGCTTCACCCCCTTCTCCAAAGAAACGTTGAGGTTGTGAAGCATGTTGATAAAGTTGTTGTTGCTGTTCGACGCTTCGTTGATAAGAGAAATTTGCCTGTGCTGGCTGGAAC
>JACDAE010000104.1 GCA_013695595.1 Ktedonobacteraceae bacterium
AAACACGCACGATATCAACAAAGCGAGCGCCGTAGGCGCGAGGAAAGCGAGAATGAAATAGCCCTGTTGTCGGAGGACATGACTCAGAATGCTTTTTCGACCGAGGTGCCGCTCCATCAGATCAGCAAGGCGCGAAAGGGTGTCTATAATAGACGCCTGATAGGTTGGGGGATAGGTACTGCTGGTTTGTGTAATCGCTTCAGCAACGGGGTCTGTTTGACAGTGACAAAGGAGGGTGGGAGTTATCAACTCTATCTCAGCCCTTCCAATTCAGACGATTTTCTTGCACGTGTGAATGAGCGTAAGCCAATTCCTGTAGAGTGAAAAAGTGGCCCTGGAAGCGAACTTCCAGGGCCACAAACTAGTCAGAATAATTAACCGTCGGTATCCGAAGCCGTTGTTGTATTGCTCCCTTTCGAGCCGGGATAGGGAGTATTTGCGCCTTTGATATTGTGCCAGAGGATTTCGTTCAACTGGCCTTCAGAGGTTGCGTCGGCGAACTTAAAGTCCATTCTGGCAGATGCTTGAGCACCATAGGCCGATGGAGCATTCACCAGCGTCGGTGCATATTGCTCAGCTAACGCGTTATATGTTTTCGTGTTCGCCTTATTGATGAAGTCGCGCCACATGGGCATCGCGGCGATATCGTACTGGCTCATCGGGTTCAGCCCAAGAATAAGTTCCATGGTGCGTACCATCGCTGCTGTATCATACAGGGTATGATCGACGAATGGCGTTGCATGGTACGTATAAGGGCTAACAACCAGAGCCTCGGTACGATGGGCATCGACGTGATCTGGTCCGTTCTGCGAGTCATCTTCTGTGATGAAGATCGCCGTATTGGCCCAGTATTTGCTGTGACTGACCGTATCCACAACCTGACCAATGGCGAGATCATTTTCTGCGACAAACGCCTGCGGAGTAAGAGCGCCGGGCGTGGTGCCCGCAGTATGATCGTTGGGCAGGCGAAGAATAGTCAGTTGAGGCAGATTATTGTTGGTAACGAATTGCTTATACTCACTCGTCCATTCGGCCATACGATCCGCTTCGCGATAGCGTGTATCGAATGTTCTAAAGTGAGGATCATAGTGTCCGACCAGGGCGGGAGTTGTGGCTGGATTGACGGTTTCACTGGGGAAGCAGAGAACTTCTCCCGCAGGAACGGTCACACCTGTATAGGAATGAGCGATTGCTCCAGGACAGGTGCTGGCCTGACTCGCAGGAATGAGCTTTACCTGGCTGGCAGAGAAGTTATCGACATAAAATTCGCCATAGTCGCGGTAGGTGATGCCAGCTTTCGCTGCATTATCCCACAGGTAGCCACCGGCTGACAGGTTAATTTTACTGCCACCCTCAAAGTCATAGCCACGATTGCGACCAGCACCGGGAGAGTAGTCCTGCGGCCACATCTTCTGGTTGTAGTCACTGGCATTGGCCGAGTCGGTCCAGTTATGACCATCGGCGCTCACTTCCGCGTCGGCATAGAAATTGTCGAATATTCCATAGTGCTGAGTCAATGCATGCAGGTTAGGAGTATTCTGCTGGCCGAAGAGGGTCAGAGCTGAATCGTTGTTGCCCTGCTGCATATCGCCAAATACCTGATCATAGGTGCGGTTCTCTTTGACAATATAGATCACATGTTTGATTGGTGATGTGCCACCAGGAACCGGGATCGGGTTGCTGGGAGTGCGCACCATTGTAGAGGTATCGCCAACATGGTCATTGCGTGTGACCTGATTGCTATACAAGTGCAAGAGGCCCAGGCCGGGTGTTGGGATGGTTGAGAGCGTGCCAACGATCATCGAACCACTGTACTGGTCAAATGTGCAGGTACAATAGCCATCGTTGTATCCCGTAATGGCATCAACGATAGGTGCGTTTTTGCGCGTCGGATTGGGGTAATACTTCTTATCATTCGGGCCCGCGCCGCGTCCCTTTGCATTAGTGACATACATGGTATTGCCATTTTTGCTTAAGACAATCGAGGAAGGATACCAGGCGGTAGGAATCTCACCCACGATGCTCTGCGTTTGCCAGTCGCTCAGGCTTTCGGTGCGCCAGTCGTGGCGTAGAGCAACCACAACCACATCATTATTTCCAGAGTTCACAACATACAGGAACTGGCCGTTCGGACTGACCGCGAGGCTCTCCGGGCTGCTGCCGTAGGGTGCATGAGCGTAGAGTGCAACAGAAATAGTGCGAACGGTCTTGTTGCTCTCAGTATCAACGACAGAAATAGCATCACTATTTGCATCAGCAACGAACAAACGCTCATCAGGACCAAAGGCGAGCGCATTCGGATGTTTGCCGACCGCAATGGTAGAGACGACCGCCTGCGTCTTTGTATCAAGAACGGAGATTGTTCCATCGCCCCAGTTTGATACATAGACGGTTTTGCCATCTTTACTCATCAATGTGGTATAGGGATAGGTCCCAACCTCTACTGTAGAGGTGACCGTTTTCGTCGCAATATTGACGATAGCAACCGTATTTGCCAGGTTATTGGCAACATACAACGTTTTGCCATCCGGGCTGATGCTCAGGCCAGTTGGGAAAGGGTTTGCTTTCGTCGTTCCGATAATAATGTCGCCATTTGCGGTCAGCAGACCATCATCATTTACCCTATAGGTATGAACTACGTCGCTTCCACCACCAGAAGCGTAGGCATATTTGCCGTCTGGGCTGTAAGCCAGGCCGATAAAGACGCTGGATGGTGCCGTGTAGGGAATCGTTTGCACTACCCTTCTGCTGGCGGTAGCGACGACCTGTAGGGATTGAATGCCTGCGCCATCATTGGAGACGAGCAGGTAGTGTCCATCTGGTGAAAGTATTGAGTTCATGGGCAGATCGCCCAGGCGTGTCTCAAGGCCAGCAGGAGTAATCGTCCAGTTGTTAATGAGACGAGTCGTATTCCCATGGGTTGCCGGGACATCATCGTTCGCAAGATGGGAGGCAATAACAACGGCTGGTGCCATTACCACCGATAGGATTGCTACGAGGATGACTGCTAATGAGAGCCTGCGATGGGTGATACAGAAGTTGCGAAATCTGGTCGTGTTGCCGGTACTAGATTGCGGCATCCGTTACCTTCCTTCCTTTCAAGTCACGATGGAGCGTGGCTTGCTTCTACTATTTTGACTGTTTGCTTGGCCAGGGGCACGAACTGACCTTTGCCTGCGCCAGGAAATAGGTTCTATAGTCAGCACCCGATAAGTATACATAGTGTTTTTTAAGCGTAGATTGTAGTAATATTAATTACATGTAAATTTATAAAAAAGAAACTCTGCAATTTATCATATTGCAGAGTTTATGTGTAATCCCCAAAGAGGTAGGGACCAGCTTGAGCGCGCCTCACAATTCATTGAGTGGATGATAA
>JACDAE010000133.1 GCA_013695595.1 Ktedonobacteraceae bacterium
GTGCGGCCCCAGGCCGCGCATCCCACCACTCACACCAAACCGAGGCGAGCCATCGCAGATGGCGAGGAGACCTGAATAGTTACTAAATAAGTAGTGAGCGCTTGCATTTGCTAAAAAATAACGAGAGCCAGGTGGGCATTCCTCAGGGGGTGCCCATTGATTTTTTGCTCTCTGGTACGTTAGAGATAGAGTATGAGAGTTTTCTCAATCAGTAAAGTATCATTTTATAGAGGAGTTTTTTATGCCAGGAATACGTAATGTTATTTCAACTCTGGGCGACAATGGCGAAGAGGTCATGGGACCAGAGGTATTGCTGTGGCACTATCCCAACAATGATATTATGAATGGTTCATTGTTGACAGTGGAGAGCAACCATTTTTGCGTGCTGAAGTCGCGTGGGGCGATTCTCAATGTGTATGAGACGGGTCAATATACTGTCGCGACGCCTGATCGGCCTCTTTTTGGTTCGATGCAGCAGGCGTTCTATGGGGGTCAGAGTCCCTGGCAATATGAGGCGTTATACATCAATCGTTCCAAGCTGGTGGTGAAAACAAATGGGATGGCGCTTTCGCGTGAGATGGCGGAGATGGTTTATAGTGTAGATTACTATATCCATGTCGAGACGCGCGAAGCTGCGGTGCAGCTCGTTCAGCATATGCCTTATCGGGGACACGTGTTGACGATCCAGGAAGTGAATGCCTATGCTGGCCCCGTGATTGAGCAGGCAGTCAATCAGGTCGTCCAGATTACGCCGCTTGAGTCCGTGAATGAGAAGATCCATGATCTATCGCAGATTGTGTTTCAGCACCTGCAACAGTTTTTGAAAGATTATGGTATTGCGCTGAATACGGTCAAAGTCCTGGTATTTCCGCGTGATGAGCGCATGAAGGCACTGATTTCGCTCAAAGCTTTTGGATTGAGCGAAATAGATGCCGTACGGTATTACACGGCGATGCTGATGGCGGAACGCGGCATCGTGTCGGCCCCCAATATGGCAATCGGGCAACCTTTCAGTATCAACGGTGTGCAGCCGACGGTAAGCACGGAGCGTTACACGGTAAATACGCCAAACACACCAGTTGCAACTCCGGCAGCGCATCCTACGCAGCAAATACGATAGTATAACACATCAATTGAAAGAAATACCGCAAATATGGTAGGGACCAGATTGTATCGCGTCCGCAATTCATTGAATGGTGATCCCTACCATATCTGCGGTATTAGAGACAATTAAAAACGCATTTTCGTTGGTATCTTCCAAAAGAGTTGGAGTCAATGGGCAAGCACACGCCCCTACCCGAATGTGACGAAATGCATAGCAAGGAGAATGAAATGGAAACCGGGCCATCGAATAATCCACTCGTGCAGCAGCTACAATTATTGCTGGCGGGGTATGGGTATAATTTCTACAATCGAGCCAATCAGGCGCGTAGCGATGATATGTTGGTGCGAGAGCGAGCATCGTATAATCTTGCGCAGGCCGTGAGTTCGTTAGCGCAGTTGCGTAGTGATTATTCCATCCGTTTTATTCCACCTTTGACGCGTGCTAATCCAGATCCGCCAGCCGAAGCGATAGCGCAGGTGAGGGAGATCGAGGCGGTGCAACAGGCCGTATCACAGGTAGAGTCATATATTCGAGGCATGTCGGTGCCAACGCAGGATAAAGTATGGTGGCGTTTTCGGCAGGAGCAGCCACTTCTGGACCAATTGCTCGACTTTGATTTGCGATTGGTGCGTAGTAGCGAGCAGGTCTATCAGTACGTTACGCGGTTGACGCCTGAGAACTGGAATGCGGTCGGGAGCAGTCCGTTGCGAGGTATGGCGCACCAATTGGGGCGATTGGCGCAGGAGCGCGAGCGGTTTTTGTTGGTACAGTTATGATGTACAAAACAAGGTGAGGGCGTGTCCTTGCGACCGCCCAGTTCCCTTTTTCGATTGCCTGATTTTTCTCAAAATCCGCGTTATACCCTCTTGCCAACATAACATAAATCGTGCAATAATAGACAAAAACCTATGAAAATGTAAATGAAGATCGATTAACATTCGCAGTGGCAATCGCTGCGTAGTATATATAGATGATAAGAGACGCAAGGCTATGTTTCATAATTGGTCCGGTCATGGGTGTGTAGATAAAGTAGGGATGAAGCAAGGTTGAGGGGAATTATAAGCGGTAGAAGTCATCAATCTTCCATACCTGATCACTATTAGCGCTAAGGATAATTACGTCATTATTGGTCCCTACATAGTCATGAGCAATTTGCATACTGGTTGTTACCTTATTTCCATTACTCCTGATTGCTGTATAAGTGCATGCCTTCACGGTGTTCAGGGAGAAATTGCTGGCAAACGTCGATTCTGAAAATGTCTTTTGCAAATTTTGGGAAAACTGATTGTAGGCGGATTGATAGTCTTGCTGTTGCAGAGCGCTACAAAAAGTAGTAAGCGTTTTGTCAGGGGTAGAACGGTTGATATATCTGATAGTGAAGAAGGCGGGAATAGAGACCAGGAGGAGCACGATAATACTCATGGCAATCCAGAGACCACGGCGACTTTTTTTCTGAATATGCATCGATACTACAGGCAATGATGGCTCAGGAGAAATGAGAATAGTATGTTCAGTCGGTCGTGCGATCGGAGAAACGGGAGCCTCCTGCTGAAACGATGCGGAAGGAATATAGGGAAGCGGCTCCTGTGCCTCATATTCCAATGGTTCTTCTGACATAATAAACCCCTTCTTGGCAAATTGTATTGATGTAGTATAGCATTTTTTGGGAGAAATGAGTATACTATTGGCACCATTTCCAATGATGGATCATTTGGTATGTAATAAGGAGAAATATCTGTGAGTTCCCTTAACAAGTTCTTCCGCTTTATGCCTTTATTCTTCTCACTTAGCCTGTTGCTTTTCTTATCCGCATGTAGCGATACTTCTTCTGGAAGCAGTCCATCTATACATACAAATTCTTCTATTGTCTCTTCATTTAATTCTCTGATACATGCTAATCCACTCTCATATACGTTTGAGCTTCCGGCCCAGCGAAAGCTTAGAAATATCGGCAGTGATTTTTCTGTACCCGAGACGGGAGCAGATACAGGTATATTTCTGCTACCAGGCGAAAAAGTCGAGATTTTAGCTTCTGGCTCAGCTTCTGTGCAGCCTGGAGGGAAACTGTCGGGGCCGGAAGGAGTTCCGACGTGCCTGAAGTCGGATCTACCTGAGCCGAATCTGCCCTGTTATTCGGTTGTTTACAGTATTGGTATTAGTGGTCGTGCGGGGGAAGTTGGCAATCAAGTTGGCTTTAATCCGCCAACGGAGGGTAATCTCTTTCTGGGAGTGAATGCAGCAAATGTAGATGCCAATGCAGGTTCATTCTCTGTTAGTGTACTTATCATCCAGAAGGGGAAGATGGCAGCATTGTGGGTAGCACCAGAAGATAGATTTGCGCTGCAGGGGGTAAGCACGACCCTCTCTGCCAGAGTCTTTACACAGGACACGATCATTGATAATCTACAGTTTACAATTGCCATTGCAGGAGAGGCTGATGTGCAGATTTGTGCTGCCCACTTCAGTAGTGGAGATACTTATTCTTGCACGTGGCAATTCAAACAAAATGGAAAAATTCTTCAAAATGGGCCGGTTACATTTGGATTTGTCCTCAAAGGACGTTCACTGAGTGGTAGTCCACTCAAGCCCAATGTAAATCCTGCAGGTACACGTACCGGCGTTATCCGCTATATTCAGGAACAGGGTGGAATTTATGCAGGATATGCTGCGACCAATTTGAATGGGCCTATAACGTACCAGAAAGTTACGGGGAGTTGGATTATCCCCCAGATAAGTTGTGAATCTGGCGAGGTATCGCGGATGGGCGTCTGGGTTGGAATGACCAATGCAAACCCAGCTGAGAACAGTGTACTGGCACAACTTGGGACAGACAGCGAGTGTTCGTCTGGAATACCCATTTATTTTATGTGGTGGGAGATGTATCCAGATCCAAGTGTCCCATTGAGACAACCAGTATCGCCGGGTGAGACTGTGACAGCGAGTGTTGCATTTCAGAATGGTGAATTTCGGCTCAGTATAGATGATTCTCAGGAAAAATACAATTTTTCGACAACACAATCTGGAAATATTGCTGACACAAGCACCGCAGAGTGTATTGTAGAAGCGCCACAAACAAAAGATCCAAATACTGGTAACTATCAGGCGTCGCATCTGGCTGATTTTGATATAGTAAATGTTTCATGTCAGTTAAAGGATACAAAAGCTATAGCTGACGGCCCACAAGATATTCTTTACAAGATGACAGATACTGGTGTTTTGCAAGCTGAAGCGTCCAATCTTGACGCGGCAGGAAGCGGATTTACCGTACGGTGGAAACATCGTTAACGAGGCAGAAATGCTATGAGGGTAATAC
>JACDAE010000189.1 GCA_013695595.1 Ktedonobacteraceae bacterium
TAACACACACCAAATGATGGTGTAGGGGCGCGATTTATAAACCCGCCTTGTACACGATGAATAGCGATAAAAAGGGAGCAATGCAATGTACACACTTACCCCAGAGCAAAAAGAATTCTTGTTACAGGGAACCCATACAGGCAAATTAGCCACGGTGCGTAAGGATGGTCGTCCCCATCTGGTGCCCATCTGGTTTGTACTGGATGGTGACACACTGATTTTTAACACTGGTGAATCAACTGTGAAGGCTGCCAACATGCGCCGCGACCCACGCGTAACCATCTGTGTGGATGACGAAAATCCACCCTTTAGCTTTATTGTTGTCGAGGGCATTGCCACGTTGGAGGCAGATAGTAAAGATCTGAAGTTATGGGCAACGCGTATCGGTGGTCGGTATATGGGAAGTGACAAGGCTGAACAATTCGGTGAGCGCAATAGTACTGCCGGCGAACTTGTGGTGAGGATTACACCGACGAAGGTGATTTTTGCAAAGGATCTTGCTGATTAGGATGCAGTATCTATAGGACAAAAACATTATCAAGAATGGTCGTAAATTGGAACAGACTGCCCCCCTCTCGTGTTTTCATAGGTAGAGAAGTAGAAAATAAAGTAACTACCGAATGGAGTAAAAAATAATGAGCGATCTACGAAATAAGCCAGAGTCCTATTGGAAGGAAAAGCTTACCCCCGAACAGTATCACGTCCTGCGTCAAAAGGGTACGGAGCGTGCTTTTACAGGGACTCTCTATGATAACCATGATACTGGAATGTATGAGTGTGCCGCGTGTGGGCAGCCGTTATTCTCCTCGGACACCAAGTTCGAGTCGGGTTCCGGATGGCCGAGCTTTGATCAGCCTGTAAATTCTTCCAATGTCGAACTGCACGAGGACCGATCGTTCTTCATGCGTCGCACCGAGGTGAACTGTAAAAATTGCGGTTCCCATCTGGGACATGTGTTTGATGATGGTCCCCGCGATACAACTGGTCAGCGCTACTGCATCAATTCCGCAGCATTGAACTTTCAGGCAAAGAAGTAATCCCTTTTATGATGGAGAGAGCGCTGGTCCCCAGGATGTAACGCGATCCGGTGTAATCACAATCACCGGATGTTGCTCCAGGGCCATCGTTCTATACTGTGCATAGCGCATCCTCAATAATTTGACGGCATGCGCATGCGTCTCGTCTTTTGGATCGAGTAGCTCAGCCCGGCCATGTATAAGCACATAGCCGAGCTGCGTCCAGTCATCTTTGTATTGATCAATCAACAATGAGGCTTCATGCCGCGCCTCGATATTGCGCACGCGCCGCAACTTTTTACCCGTGACACGTTTAGGCTTCTCATCGAGCGGTGTGTAGAAGCATTGACCATCGAAGGCATAGCAGACAGGGACGAGATGCGGCGTTCCATGTTCGTCTGAGGTGCCCAGGCGGGCAACCCTTTGCCCACGTACAAATGTCATTTCTGCCTCTGTCAGCGTTGAGCGTTGTACCATCAGAACATTCCTTTCCATCTGGGCATCCTTCCCGGTACTCTCTTTTGTATTTTATCATGAAAAGGGAGCATTTCGTGTGAAATGCCCCTCTCGAAAGAAAATGGTTCCTGTTTAGCGCCCCGCTACCGCTATCTTTTCCGCCGCAGGAATAATCTCCGTTGCCAGCAGATCGAATGGTTCTAATTCCGCTACGTTGTTCAAGCTGAAAATGGCCTGATCGATACCCATCTCCGCAAGATGACCCAACTGGTCGATGACGGCGGATGGGGTCAATGAGCCATTGCGCCCATCGCGTGTAATCGTCATATTGTCGAGCGTCGTCTTCTCAATCTCTTCATAGGGACGGTTCAGCGTCTGACAATGACCCCGCAGGACATCAAGTTTGCGTTTCAATTCAGCGTCTCCCAGGCGCGCGAAGAGGTTGCAACCATCGCCGTATTGAGCCACCATACGTAAGGTTTTGCGCTCGCCCGTGCCACCGATCAAAATAGGTGGATGCGGCTTGTGCACCGATAGAGGCGAATTAAGCGGACGCGCCAACTGATAATGCTTCCCCTCAAAGGGCTTATCGTCGCCGGACCACATTTGATGGGCGAGCTGTAATGTTTCCTCCAGGCGCTCGAAGCGCTCCGCCATTGGTGGGAAAGGAACACCTAATCCATTGTGCTCTTCCTCGTTCCAGGCGGCCCCGATGCCAAGATAGGCCCGACCATGTGAAAGGACATCGAGCGTTGTTGCAGTCTTGACCAGAAGACCTGGATAACGATACGTAACACCTGTTACCATCGTACCCAGTTTGATGCGATTGGTGCGACCGGCTGCAAAGGCCAATGCACTCCATCCCTCAAGCATTTCACGTTCCGCCGGGCCTACCATGCTGATCTGGAAGAAGTGATCCATAACCCACAGGCTATAGAAACCAGCTCGTTCCGCTCGTTCCGCGATCAACCCGAATGTATCGCCAAGCAGGCTTTGATCTGCTGACCAGGTGAAGTTAGGAACTTGTAATCCTACACGCATACGTGTTCTCCTTATAGCATCTTGAACAGTTTTGAGGTGACATAACGCCACTCCTATGCCAGTATACTGCAAAATTCAGGTTACATGATAGGTATTGTTGTTGCTTAAGGGAGCAGCAAATGCAGGTCGCCAAACTCATGCCACAGGTATCCCTCGCGTAGTGCTTCGGCATAGGTTGCCTGCAAATGTTCCGAGCTGGCAAGTGCCGCGAGCATAGCCAGATGCGTTGCGCGAGGCTCGTGTAGCCCGGTGAGCAGACCCTGTACTGCACGAATGCCGCGTTGGGGCGTGATAATTTCGTGCGTCCAACCCTCACCTGGATAGGTTGTGCCATCGGGATCTGTGACCGTTTCTAGTGCTCGTACTACCGTGGTACCGATAGCAATCACCCGCTTACCCGCCAGTCGCGTTGCGTTGACTAACCGCGCCGTCTCTACTGGGACGCGATAATACTCCTCATAAGGAAGCTCATGTTCTTCCAGACTGGCAACGCCTGTATGCAATAACAGGGGTGCGATCTGTACTCCTTGCGCAATCAACTGTGTGATCAGTCTGGGAGTGAAGGCGCGACCGGCAGAGGGCATCTCCGCACTGCCAACCTCTGTTACGTAGACTGTTTGATAATAACTGGTCGCCCATTGTTGCTGAACATACCCATAATGAATCGGAAAGCCGTAGCGTGCCAGGTAGTTGGCATATGGGCAGGGCAGATCCAGTGTGGCTATCCATAAGCGAATATGTTTCGCATAGCCATCCGGTGCATATCTTTGTTCAGCTTGATAGGGAACGTGTAGCGTGACGGTTGCTCCATGTGGTAAGCGGAGATGTTCGCCTGCCTGTATCCCGTGGAAAGGGCGTGATGTTTTTTCGCTCATTTCACGCACCTCCACCGTCCATAGATCTGCTGGCAAATGGGTGGAGAGGTGCAACTCTAATTGTGTGCCGTCTGCGCGAACGGCTGGAAGCGCAGCATTCATCGTCCCACTGGTGTTGATCACGAGGAGATCGCCTGCCGAAAGAAACTGTCCTAGCTTGTTAAACTGCGTATGTTGTACACGATTATCTGTTTGGTAGGAGACCATCAAGCGAACTTCATCGCGCTCCATGCCGCGTGCTTCGGGCGGTTCGCTGGCTTCGAGTTCTGGTGGCAGCGTGAAGTCGAGCGTCGCTAGCTGCAAACCAGAGCGTTCATAGATGTGTTCCTCGATTTTTTTGACTGATTTCATCGCATTCACCTGACTACTGTAAGGGAACGTGCCGCATACCGTCCGCTGGGCCGCTCACCTGTGAGGAGTTCCAGCAGACCGGGAACGCTTTCTTCTGGCAACGGTCGGTCGCTGATATCTTCTCCGGGAAACGCCTCCTGATGCATCTGTGTGCGCATATCGCCTGGATCGACCCAATACACATACAATGTAGGATTTTCGGCTGCGAGAATCGCCGAAAGTTGTTCCAGCGCAGCCTTGCTTGATCCATACCCGCCCCAGCCTGGATACGCCTCAACTCCCGCATCGCTGGTGATATTAAGGATATGTGCGGCTGGCTTCAGCAGAGGGCGCACTTCCTGTAGTAAAGCCAGGGGCGCGATCACGTTTGTACGATAGACCTGTTCCAATATATCAAGAGGATACGCAAGTAATTCTGGTTGTGGACTGGGACCCAATGTACTCGCGTTATTAACCACAGCGTCGAGTCCATTGACATCGCGTGCCGCTTGCATTAGAGCTTGCCTGTGTGCTTTGTCATTGATATCTCCTGCCAGCGCAATCACCGTGGTGTGCCTGACAAGTTCAGCGCGTGCTTTTTCCAGTGCTTCAGAACCGCGTGCATCAAGAATGAGCGTCCATTGTTGTCTGGCTAACTGGCGTGCCAGGGCCAGGCCAAGGCCACGTGATGCGCCAGTAATCAGTGCCGTGCGCTTGTTAGAGGTTGTCATTGCTATATCTCCTCGATTTTGTGCTAAAGATTGATAGTACTACTATAGAGGAGAAGCCGGGCTGCTGCCTCGTACAAGAGAACAGCTTATGGCTGTCCAAAAGAACAGGAACGCAATTGCTGTCGTGGGGTAAAAAGTATTTGCCAAAATACCCATGATCTGCTATCTTTACATCTGATACATATATCGGTGGCTCTCAATTAGAGGAGAAGGTGGGTAAATGGAGGCGCTCAAACAGGCGAGACAGTATTTCGTAAGCGAGCCTTTGCGTTGGCTCTTGCACTCTTTTTTTCAACCGGCCCGCTTCCAGAAAGACTTTGCGCAGATACCGCTTGCCAGGCGTATGAGAATGATGCTGCGCCTGTTCCTGCCCATATTTCTGTGCACATATCCCCTTGCACTGCTTATCCGCTGTGGATTGTTCTTCCTTTCTCCTCTTCTTTATCATCACTATTTCATCTCGCCTGTGCAATTTGATGTCGTCGTCTTCTTCTTCGATGCAACCTGGGCAAGCATATTGAGCTGTACTGCAGGGAGCCTGTTCGGTAGCCTCTTTGGGGTCGAGTATGGAGTTGTTTTTGGGCTGACCGATAGCATGGTGAACGGCATCATCATCCACATGAGCAACTCTCTTTTGATTATGCTGATCTGTGGTATCGCCGCTGGCCTGTTTCTGGGCCTGACCTTCAATAGTACTGGAGTAATCAAACGTGGTGGCCTGAAAACCACTTCACTGGGCATCCTCTACGGTATTCTTGCTGGAAGTGTTATAGGACTTATTACGGGTATATTTTGTGGTTTCGCGGCGGGGAGCGCTCTTCTTTTTCTGGGAGAACACTTCAGACATGTACAGCCGCATAATAGCGGAGGGGTGCAGGGCAACGTCGTAGGTATTCTTGCAGGTGTTATCATGGGCTGTTTTGTGATGAAGATTGTGGGAACAATTGCCAAAGGAAACACCAATACACAAAGAGATCTGGTTGATGTCATCACACGTGTAGGCATTGCGGTTGCAGGTGCCCTGGGAGCTACGATAGGTCTGCTAACTGGCAATTTTGGATTACAGGGTACCAGAAATGTATTGAATGTGATTATAGTAGGAGGCTTTCCTGCTTTTGTGGCCTGGGTAGCATTCCTGGTATGTTACGTACCCGGTTACTTTCGCATTCCACTTTATCCTTTTAGTGCGATTGCTATGTTGCGTGCCTACACTGGTAGCCTCAAGAAGCCAGGCTATGTGTTTCACTATCTGCATCGCAGTTCCTTATATTGGGATGAGTGCGTTTTTTTGCCCCTTCCGTACCTGAAACGCATATTATTGCTCGCTGCTGAAGAGGATGAAGATGAGGCGCTGAATGAGATTTCTTTTATTCTCCAGGAACGTTCTCAGCAAAGCGGTGCCGCCCAGGCGGTGGCATTGAATATTGCCCTGAATGACCTGAGTTGGCGCGAAACACTGCGCGATATCTGTGGGGCGCAGCAGCAACTTGCGAGCATTGTGACTCAGGAGATACGGCAGGCTCACTCACCTATTGCCTCTGTGATACAGCACCTGGAGGGTGCGAGTCAGGATGCCACAAATTATTATACCCAACTTTCCTGGCAAGGCCGCTCGCAGGCTTTGACGAACCTGCTTGCGAACCTGCAAAGTATCTCCTCACGGGCTGTGTTCAATGATGTCTTGCTCAATCTGCATCTCGAAAAGGTGGTGCGCCGGTGGCTGGATGTTGCCCGGCACGAGATGGAGGTGCTTGCCCAGAAACGTTTCTCAGAAGGTGTCGGGCGCATTGAAAATCCCTATGTACCTGGTCTTGTGCTTGAGCAGCGCGATCCGCTCTTCGTTGGTCGTGGAGAACTGGCCCGACAACTGGGCTTGGCATTGCATAGCGATAATCCGCCCACCTTTTTTCTGACGGGCGAGCGAAGGATGGGTAAAAGTAGTATCCTCAAACAACTGCCAACCTTGCTGGGATCACATTACATGCCCATCTTCTATGATCTGCAAAGCACTGGTATTACCTCAAGCATCGCCGCTTTACTTGCGACTATTGCCGAAGAAGTACAGGAAACATTGCTCAAGCGCGGTATGCTCGTGCGCAAGTTAGAATACGAGCATCTAAGGGACGATCTTCGTGAGAACGAAGCTGTGGCCTATCATCGTTTTAGTCGCTGGTTGAAAGAGGTGGATCGAGTACTGGTTCAGGAAGATCATGTTTTATTACTGGCCTTTGATGAATTTGAGAAACTGGCCGAGGCGGAGCAGAAGAGCTATCTCGACCTCGATCTGCTCTTTAGCTGGTTTCGCAGTGTTATTCAGGAGCAATCTCACCTGGTATTGCTTTTCAGCGGCGTCAAAAGCGTGAATGAGATGGGAACGCGCTGGTCTGGCTATTTCGTGAATGCTGAGCTTTTGAAGGTCAGTTTTCTTGAGCCGGAAGAGGTGCGGCGTCTCATCAGGCAGCCAGTGCCCAATTTCCCTGGTGAGCATATTTTTGGTGAAGAGGTGACCGAGGAGATTTTGCGCCTCACGGGTGGGCATCCCTTTCTTATCCAGGCTTTGTGTTCGGCTCTGATCACGCGCTTGAATGGTCGTTCATCTCAGCAAGCGCACCTGGACGATGTGGCGGCAGCGATTGATGAGATCTTCGAGAAGTGGGGCGATAGTTATTTCGAGGATTTATGGGAGCGCACGGAGCCAGAGCAGCAACTCTGTTTGAGGGCTGTCTGTGCCTCATCCGGCTCGTGCAGTGCTGCCGCTATTCAACAGTATTGCAAATTGGACGAGGCAACCGTGACCTCGCATCTAGCGAAATTGATCAGACGAGACTTGTTATGTTGTGAGGAGGGGGAGTATCGGGTTGCTGCGCCTATTTTTGGGCAATGGGTGGGTTTGCAATAATAAATTACTTTTTTATTAATATCTATCACCGTAGTGTTTAAAACCCAAAACCGCTAATATGTAACCAAAACTTAACCAGAATGTAACCATTTCCTTACTTACAAGATCCTATAATAGTGGTATGTCTCGAAGAAGTGTTGTGATAAAGTATTGCTGATTGTAGAGGTATGTGTGATGGTGAATGCGGATTATGATATATTGCTTCAGTCTTTGTCAGAGACGATTGCAGACTATCGTCAGAATGAAATTGCTCCAATGACGCCTTCTCATGTAGAAAAGTGGTTGTATCAATTTGACCCTGCAGATCGTTTTGTTATCCTGACGGAGATGGATGCCATAATGAAACGGTTCTATTTCTCAAGAAATATGGTAAAAGAACGTATTCGCAATTTTCTTACAAATCGGTTAATAGATAATAAAGATCCCAGGGATGTTCTGCACCACACTGGATTTTTGTGTGTTCAGAAAGATGGTAGTAGTCAGAGAGCGATGTTAGATATAATCGATGAAATACTTCAGGAGGAATATAAATTTCCTATAGCACTAGCGGGTATTAAAGAGATCCAAAAGTATGTGTATATAGACGACGCAGTTTATACAGGGAATAGACTACGATACGATCTGACAGATGGAGCATCTACGGTAGGATGGCTCTCTAGTGGGCCTGCTAAGTGTACATTGTTGGTATATACTCTTGCTTTTCATAAAGAAGCATGGAATTATGTGGGTGAAAAAATACAAAATGCTGCTATCATGAGACAAATCTCACTTAAAATGTTTACTACTTTATGGATAGAAAATACGCATTCGCCTGAAAGTGATATAGAGGTTCTCTGGCCGGAGAGGATTGTGGGAGATCCTGTTATTGACCCTTACGTGGCTGACCTCATTGCTACATCGGGAAGAAGTAGAGAAATGGATACGTTTTTTCAGAATACCATAAACAGAGGACAAGAAAAACTTTTTTCATCTCCTCAGGCCAGGAGGGTTGTTGAAAGAGCATTTCTTACAAAAGGACTCCAGCTTGTCAAGGCCAGCCAAAATCCAGCAGGGCTATTTAATTCTCTCTTTCCTCGCGCCTACGGCGCACACTATCAGCCCTTTTCGGCTCGCTTGCGAGCCATATCCGGAAGGAAAGAGAGAATTAAATAGCCCTGAAAATCCAGCACCTTCCATGCGTCCACTAGGATTTATGAAGCTTATGTCACTGGGATTTGGTACATTTTTCGTCACCTATAGAAATATTGCAAATAATTGTCCTCTTGTGCTTTGGTGGGGAGATCCCAACTACCCTGTAACACATCCATTAGGTAAGTGGTATCCACTCTTTCCTCGGAGAACCAATACAAAACGTGCTATAATGACAGAAGAACAAATATTCGATGACCACCCATTTTGAGGAGAATAATAATGGAGTTTGAAGGTCAAATAACGTATCTACGCAATGAGTGTGTTCTCTTTATGAGAACAAAGGAGCGTTTTGGGGGATTATCGAATATGGCAGCAGGTTACCCGCTATCTATTAACGGTATTAATATACCAACATCTGAAGCTCTTTACCAAGCATGCAGGTTTCCACATAAATCTGAAATTCAAAAAGTTATTATAGGACAAAGGAGTCCAATGACAGCCAAGATGAAGAGTAAGCCTTATAGAAAAGATACACGGCCTGATTGGGATCAAGTTCGTGTAGATATAATGTGGTGGTGTTTACGTGTTAAATTAGCCCAACATTGGGAGAAGTTTGGGGATCTTCTTTTATCTACTGGGAATAATCCTATCATTGAGGAGTCGTACAAAGACCAATTTTGGGGCGCTAAACCTGTAAGTGAAGAAAAGCTTATTGGCCTAAATGTCCTTGGTCAATTATTAACAAATTTACGGGAACTGCTAAAACGATTAGATGCTGATAAATTACAATATGTTTCACCACTAACGCTTTCACAATTTCTTTTGATAGACAAACCTATTGGTGCAATTGAGAGTGGCAACCATAAATATGATACCTCGACTTTTTCTGTCAAAGAAACAATGTATGATTTATTTGCTTCTGATAGGAACGTAGTTCCTTCCACACGTAAAGATGTAAGAAGCCTGCTAGATGTTGATAAACATTCAGCAAGCTTCTCAGAAGGATACATTCCGTATGCTTCTCTTGCACCAGAGAATACATGTGTGCAGCTCTCTCTTGACTTCATCTAATGAGAACAGGAAATAGTTAGAAACAAGTCCCACTTGTCTGGGTCTCACCAATGTAAATTTGTGTTATGGAGTACGTCTCTTTCCAGAGAGCCAGGATTTAAGCAATCCCTCTATCCTCATCTCCCCAGGTCGTATATAATACAGCCATCAATGACAATCAACTAGCACAAAAATAAGGAGTTCCAGTGCGCCAACTTCCGAATGGCACCCTCACCCTCCTCTTCACCGATATAGAGGGTTCCACACGTCTGCTTCAACAACTTGGGAACCGTTATGGTGCCGTATTAAGCGCGTGTCGGACGTTGTTACGGGCGGCCTTTGAGCAGTGGCATGGCTATGAAGTCGATACGCAAGGCGATGCCTTCTTCGTTGTCTTTGAGCATGTAGAGGATGCGGTCTCAGCGGCTATAACCATGCAGCGTGCACTTTCTACCCATTGCTGGCCGGATGGTGTCACCATTAGTGTGCGTATCGGCCTTCACACGGGTGAACCTCAGGCAACCGAGGAGGGATACGTTGGCCTGGATGTGCATCGGGCTTCACGTATTATGAACGCTGGACATGGTGGGCAGGTGCTCCTCTCTCAATCTACGCATGATTTCATCGTGGATGACCTGCCTGCCGATATCCAGTTGCGCGACCTGGGGGAATACTCCCTGAAAGATATCGAAGGGCTGAGCCATATCTTCCAACTGGTGATTGCAGGATTGCCTGCTGATTTTCCTCCGCTTAGAACTATGGGGAAACGTCTGCTTGCTTCTTTGCCCGTGCCTCCAACAACTTTTATCGGACGTGCTGAGGAAATCAACACGATAAGCGACCTTTTGCGCCATCCCGATGTGCACCTGCTCACCCTGACAGGTACCGCTGGTGTGGGGAAGACGCGTCTCGCATTGCAGGTAGCCAGCAAATTGCTCAGTGTTTTTCGTGCTGGCATCTCCTTTATAGATCTGGCCTCAGTGCACGATTCCGATGGCTTTATTGCCTCCATTGCTCAGGTGCTCAACTTGCGCGAAGAGATAGGGCAGCCCCTCCTCGAACGCATCAAAGCAGCCCTCCGAGAGATGCATGCCCTGTTCATATTGGACAACTTTGAGCAGTTGCTGGATGCCAGTAATGTCGTATCGCGCCTGTTGGCAACCTGTCCAGAACTCAAGTTTCTGGTGACCAGTCGCAGCATGTTGCATATTCAGGCCGAGCGCCTCTTTGATGTGCAACCCCTGACGCTTCCAGATGCCCAACGTCGTCACTCCATCACCAACCTTCTTCATTACGCAGCTATTGCGCTCTTCGTGCAGCGTGCGCAGGCTGTGCAGCCAGATTTCCAGCTCACGAGCGCGAACGCTGATGCAATCATAACTATCTGTACGCGCCTCGATGGCATACCTCTGGCGATTGAATTGGCCGCAGCCAGGAGTAGACATTTTTCGCCGCAGATGCTCGTCGCGCAACTGAACCAGGGATTGAGCGTTCTGAGCCAGCGCAATCATGATATACCAGAGCGCCAGCGTACCCTGCGGGGAGCTATTGCCTGGAGCTATGAACTCCTTACCGACGAGGAACAACAGGTTTTTCGCCGCCTGGCTGTCTGTAGCAATGGCTGCACATTGCAGGCGGCCCGACAGATATGTAGTGCAACAGGTGCATTGTCGGATCGCGTCGCTGAAATATTGGAGATGCTGGTCGATAAAAGCTTGCTACGCCAGCGAGGACAGGCCGATGGTGAGATGCGTTTCTGGTTGCTCCAGACACTGCGTGAGTATGGCTGGGAACGCTTAGTTGCAACGGAAGAAGTACAGGCAACGCGCTCCGCACACGCTGCGTACTATCTATCCTGGGTACAGAATGCCGTATCGTTTCTTCAGGGAGCAGAGCAGGCTGAATGGTTGGATCGCCTGGAATTGGAATATGAGAACCTGCGTACTGCATTGGAATGGATGTTAGAGCAAGCTCCAGCGGATAAAAAAGCGAGCGAACAAGCATTGCAAGTTTGTGTTGCCCTCGGAAATTTCTGGGAGACACGCGGCTACTTTCGTGAGGGAGCCGCCTTTCTGGAACGTGCTCTGGCAAGTGCTGAAGGAACCAGCATTCCATTAAGGGCCGAAGCGTTGCATCTGGCAGGCTTTCTGGCCCTGATTATGGATGAGACGCAACGTGCGCAGGCCCTTTTACATGAAAGTCAGATGTTGTTCCGCGAAAGTGGAGATAAGGCTGGCATGGCGAATATTCTCCGTATGCAAGGAAACATCGCGTGCGTCAAGAATAACAATCGCCTTGCTCGTCGCTTGTTAGAGGAGGCTTTGACGACCTATCAGGGAGCGGGCAATGAGCGGGGAGTTGTACGTGTCCGTCAAGATCTGGCCTCGATTGCCATTGTACAGTGCAACTTCGCCCTTGCCCGTTCTTTTATGGAAGAGAATCTCGCTCAATATAGAGCCTGGGGTGAGCCACATCATGCAGCCTATGCGTTGTATCACCTTGCACGCGTCCTTTTTCTCTCACGTGGCGACATTCAGCAGGCGCAATCGCTTGCCGAGGAGAGCCTGGCCAGGTTCCAACAGGTAAGAAATGGACGCCTTGAAGCCTACACTTTGTGCCTCCTGGCACAGATCCATCTCGTGCAAGCGGACATTGCTACTGCTCGTACACAGCTTGATAAAGCGCTACATACTTTCAAAGAAATGGGTGATCGCTTTGGGACTGCAATGGTGCTCATAGTAGCCGGGCAGATAGCCATAGTGCAAGGAGATATGGCGGCTGCGCTGACTGCTTACAGAGAATGTTTGAAGTTAGCACAAACGATTAGCGCATTGGAACTCGTTGCTGGGTGCCTGGAAGGGGCTGGTCAGGTGCTGATGGCGCAAGGACAGGCGCGATCTGCCGTCATATTATGGGGCAAAGCCGCTATAATACGAGCCGATCTGGTTGCACCGATGCCCCCTGTGGAACGTGTACGCTATGAACAGGCTGTGGCGCTGGCTCGTGAACAATTGGGAAGTGAGGAATTTAAGGCTGCATGGGTAGAAGGAACACGGCAAGAAGCATTCACTGGCTTCATTGTTTAATAGGAGTTACACTCCAGATACCTGGATTTCCTATCTGTTGTCCACCCTGGTTGTAGACAGTATAGCCTCCACCTATTGAGCCATTCAGTTGAATATGGCCATTAAATACAACTTTTGACTGGCCGTTGTAAAGATATGTTGTCAATGTGATCGAACCATCTTTATTGAATGTCCCTGTGAAATGGCTAGCAGCCTGAGCAAGAGCTTTGACATCACCGGTGATAATGTTGTTATTTGTGTGGACATTAAGAAGGTAGAGGTTTTGTGTCGGATCGCTCACCGTGGTACCTGGTGTAGCTTTTGCTAGCGTGCTAGTGGTGCCTCTATATTCTTGTGCCAATGTTGGATAAAGCGAGATCGTCGGATTTATAGCCGGATTTATAGCAAGAGTTGGTTTGACAACCGCCGTTGAAATGGCAGTAGGATGAGATGCGGTGAGGCGGGGATACACGCCAAAATAGCCAATGCTACCCGCAATAATGGCCAGAAGGACCGCTGCCAGCAAAACACGGGGAAGCTTACTGCCTTTGACAACAGGAATATCACCCTCTGTATGTTTGAAGATGGTCGTGATGTCGTTAACTGGATGCACCTGAATATTGGGTAGCTCTCCTGTGCTTAATTGTGTAACCTCGGCAGGTGATGCCCGCTTCTCTTTCGCTGCATCCTGGAATGCTTGCCAGAATTGTTCTACATCTGCAAAACGCTCTTCACGATTCAGGCTCATTGCGCGTGCAACTACGTCAGAGATTTCTGTGGAAATAGTCGGCAAGAATTCCTTTACGGATCGTAAGGGATCAGTTTTGCTCTCCGTCAAACGCGTCAATGCATCGGTAGGGATCGCTCCCGTTAAGAGCGTATAGAGTGTTGCACCAAGGCCATAAATATCGGTGAGAGGGGTTGTGCCAGTTCCATATTGCTCAGGGGCTGCATAGCCAGGCGACCCATGACGCACTGCGGTCGTAGTACCATTGGGTACATATTCTTTCGCAATACTGAAATCCACCAGGACAGCTTCCTCTCCATCAGGAGGAACCAGAATATTCGATGGCTTGACATCACGGTGCACAACCGGTGGATCCTGATGATGCAGATAGCTCACTGCACCAACCACGGGACTCATTAAAGCCAGCACTAATGACACCGAAAAGCGCTTCTCAGACTGCCACTGGCGTAATCGCTCCAGGTCGAAACCCTTGATATAACTCATCAAAATATAGACACGTCTGAGCTTTTGATGCTCAAAGACCGCGTAGACCTTCGGCAGAGCTGGATGATCGAGCCTTTTCAATACTTCCCACTCAAAAATAAAGTGTTCACGCTGGCGTCTATCTGGATCGATAACCTCTTTGAGCGCAAATACCTGCCCGCTACCGCCGCGTTCTCTTACCCGATACACAGCGCTAGAGCCGCCCTTCCCAAGGATACCCTCTATTACATAGCGAGTGCCAGCGGGGTCTCGTATTATAAAACCGCGTGGCAATGTCATCTGTTCTTTTAACACACGTATTCCCTCACCATATGCTGATCAACATAACCATTATAGCCTATTAATATGTTCTATACAAGCTGATGGATATTGTAGTCCAGACGTAATGCGAAAAGCGAGACATACAACAATAAATATTGTATAATCTCTATGTGTCTATCTACCGACACTTTTCATGTAGGTATAGAAGGTTAGTGAATCATTCGTAAGGGAGGGTTGTGTAATTATGAAACATAGGTTGCTTCTATCTGTAAACAAATTGATGCTATTTTTCGCCTGTGGAGCGATATTTGCTCTGCTTCCATTTACACTTCAGATGCATCGCGCTCACGCGGATAGTCCATCGTTTGTACGTGTTATCCATGCGTCACCCGATGTCGGTTCGGCAGATGTCTTTGTTGATGGGCAACATCTCTTGAGTAATTTTCAATTTGGTACCGTGACCCCCTATGTAACACTCTCGCCAGGTCAACACTATGTACAGGTTGCACTGATCGGGCGTGGGCCAGGGGCAGCCGCAATCAACCAGAACATTATTGTGAATTCGGGCGATGTGTATACCATCGCAGCCCTGGGTACGAAAGCTCTGGGCTTCAAATTGGATGTTTTTAACGATAATAATCAGGTTGCCACCGGTATGGCAAAATTACGTGTCTATGACCTTTCGCCTGATACCGATCTCCACAGTATTATAACGAATAACAATCAGGTGTGTGGCGAGATGTCTTACCAGGATGCCAGTGAGTATATTCCCCTTCAGTCTGGCGCATATAATTTTAATATCTCTACAGCACAAAGTACCAGCGCCATTCCATTTTCGACGACGCTGAAGCAGAATACCGTTACCAGTCTGTTCGCTATTGGTGAGTCTAACGGAAGCCCCAAACTCCAATTTGTATCAACGAATGTCGACGCTGTACCGGGCCTGCCCAGTACGGGAAGTGATCCTAACGCTCCCGATCCTGAAGCACCACAATGGGGGTCTCTCTGGCCTTTTGCCATTATGATGCTTGGCCTGCTTGCTACTTCCGGTGTAGTTATAAACAGGCGTTTAACAAAACGCTCGTAATGTGC
>JACDAE010000199.1 GCA_013695595.1 Ktedonobacteraceae bacterium
GGATGGAACAAGTCTGAGAGGGGAATGGATAACATGGCCGATTACGTTGAGCTGCTGAGAGGAAAGTAAAAAAATCTTGAAAAGCTCGTTTTGGTAATCTTTGCTGCCACATGACTATCGCCTATCTGTTTCTATTACAAAGACGCTTTTATACAAATGCTATTCTATCTCTTCATGGATGTCAAGTTCGCTATTCTGCTAAGGCCATTTTACCTGGTCGAGGGAGTATTTCTGGTTGTGTATCATCATTTTTTCCCTTTCCTGCCTGACCAATGTAATATCTTTGGTTAAGGAACCAGATTGAGAGTGGAAGAATGACGATAGGTGATGCAAGTACAGCAAAGAAGAGTCAGGCAGGGCGTCCGGGCCAGACTTGTGGCAACATAATATTGACTGTTGCAACACACAAACTAGGAGCAATTGTCAAGGATTATGTTTTCTTTCTCCTGACAATTGCTCCTATTTACTCTGCTGCATGATTTTAAATCATTATCGCTTGCCCCGAGCCTCCCGATTAAGAGTGATAACCAGCACAATGAGGGCAGTCACAATCAAAAAGGCTCCTGAGAAGCTACGTATCGGCGCAAATGCCTCGACGTTGTTGATGAGGGCGAGTATGCCCACGGCAACGAGTATCCCAATTAGAATGATCATGTCGCCGACGATGAAGTTATAGACCGCTTTGATTGCGTTCATAATACTTCCTCCAGAGGCTCTGCCCGCTCGGCCGCGATCTCTTGCTCTCTTTGAACGGGTGTCTGCTGCCGCTTGATGCTGCGTAGCCAGGTGATGAGCGCGAAGGATGCGGCCAGGTAGATAACTCCAATAATGGGAATGAAGGCGTCGGCGAGTGGCCACTCGACTCGAAAGCCCTCGATGGTCCAGAAGGTGCCAAAGCTGGTGAGCATGATGCCAACCACAAACTTCAAGGTATTTTCTGGCACCTGCTTAAGCGGCGCGCGTACAGCTACACCTAGCAGGATGACCAGGATGCCCGCGACAGCCGCTCCGATCGCCGCCGACCCGATTCCACTGAATCGATTCCCTCCCGTGGTTGCCGAGATGCTGGTCCCGAAGGTGATGACGATAAACGCAACCTCCAGCCCCTCCAGGAGAACCGATTTGAAGGCCAGCGCCACCGCCGAGGGCTGAATGCCCGTCGTCACAAGCTCTCCCTTCGCCCGCAGCTCGGCCACCGTCTCCTCGTAGATCGCCTCTTCATCGTGCAGGGCCTTGATGCCACTATAGCGTAGAATCGCTTTCTTAAGCCACTTCAGCCCAAAGAGGATGAGGATCACACCGATGACCAGGCGGAAGATGTCGATGGGAACGTATTGTACAAGTGTGACGCCAAAGATCGCGATGAGGACGGCCAGGCTGGCGACGGCGGCGAGTGTGCCGATGATCGCGCTGCGCCAATTAATAGTCACGCCGACGACAAGCACAATCGTGAATGCCTCGACAAATTCAACTGCGGAAGCAAGAAATGCAGCCGTTGCAACTGCCCATTCCATGCTGTTACCTCCTGATATTGCTCTCTACTAACTGTTGTCTCATATTCACCTCCACAAGGCAGAGGTGCCGATTTATCGTGCAAGACCAGATTATGCTCTTTGCCTTTTTCACTCGGTCATCTCATATTTCACCCGGCCATCTCAGAGCCCGCTGCTTTAGCACGCCGTGAGCCCTCCTTCAATCGTTCCCTGAGAGCCCGCCGCTTTAGCGAGCGAACCCGCGCTTCAGCACGCCGTGAGCTGAGCCCTGGCCGGATTGAAAAGTCAAAGAGCATCAGCACGGCAGAGTCCTGGCCGGATGAAAAAGGCAAAGAGCATTATCCAGAGGGTTGCGACCAATATGGAAACATTGCTCTTCGTCATCCATACCATGAATCGTGGCAGGATAACAAGACACGCCTTATTCACAGATAGTGTAACATATATCTGAAGTGTATCACAAGTTAAATGTACTACTTGTTACTTGTAGCAAGATTTACAGAGCTTTAATAGTTCGCTGATTACTTCTCAGTTAGAGGGAAAGGAGGGTGCGATACATAGCAAATGTTACAGTCTAAGTGTAACGTGGAGAAAGAAGATACTAAAAATACGAAACAGTGTTGCTAAGTTTTTTGATTATAATCTCTGAGATGATGAGTTTTATTTGACTCCCATCTGCTTCTTACACTAACTCTAAGCAAGCGCCCGAGCGGGCCGATTTGCCAAATTCACCTTCTGAAGGTATACTACCTATCGTATAGACTCTTATCTATAACTACACTATCACAATAGAAGGCGCTTTCTCGTTTCTACTCACTATCTATGCTGTACAGCTATAAAACTTAGGCGGAGATTATGCATATGGCGACAGGTGGACAGGGACAACCTCAACAACCTACCTCACCAAAAAAGCCCCCCGAAGGATTGCGCCGAGCCCTCGGCATCATCGGCACCCTTCTAATACTCATCGGCAGCGTGCTCAGCATTCTTGCTACAATGAAGATTATCACAGACATGTGGGGCAGCATTTCGTTCATCGTCCTGACAGGACTCACCCTGCTTATCGCACTCTTTACCTGGAGACGCCCCTTCTCGTCCGACTCTCCAGACACTCCCCAAACGGTTTCCCAGCCATCCACCTCATCAAATACCGCACCCATCTCTGACATGGGACTCTCCGCCATCCCTTCGCCAGATCCCGCTCCCGCGTACACTGTATCGCCATCATAGTATGCATTGTCATCTGTACCATCCAGCGGAGATACATTCACAACACCACAGACACCTGCTCCCTCACCAACCACCGCCGTCCCCTATTCCAATACAATGTATTCCAATACAACCAACCTTTGAGCGATCACACACAATTTTACGGTCGCCTGCCTGAGCGCATGAAATTGATTCACCGCATAAATACGAGGGCCGCGAC
>JACDAE010000246.1 GCA_013695595.1 Ktedonobacteraceae bacterium
GGTTGGTAGCCTGACGGAAGATCTCTTGCTGCGGCGTCTGGCCAGTGGCGAGCCCTTAACGTCCAGTTCAGTCGGACAGGTTCAGGGTCCTCCCTTCCCACAACTGGAGGCCGATGCAGCGGCACGCGAGGCCTATACGCTCTTTGGCTCCGGTCAATCGGCTGTCGCAGTCATCAGCAACGGGATGCTGGAAGGCATTGTCACCAAAAGCGACCTGCTAGAATTTTGGGCGAGTATCCGCTACTCATAGGATGGGGATTGGAGTCGTGTCTTGCCGCTTTCAGCGCTTATTCTGGTCCTTGTCGCGGCTGTGCTGCATGCCAGTTGGAATCTGGTACTTAAGCAAGCAAGGCATAAACAGGTGTTCTTATGGTGGGCGCTACTCATAGGAACACTTTGTTTTGGGGCTTTTTTTGTGACGCGTCTGGCACTGCCCTGGCAGATCTGGCCTTATGTGTTGAGTAGTGCGGTGATAGAAGCGGCATATATGGTTACACTCACGATAGCGTATGATATCGATGACTTCTCACTGATCTATCCTGTCGCACGAGGAGCCGCTCCGGTCCTTCTCGTGCTATGGGCAACGCTTTTCCTGCATGAGCCACCTCGTCCACTGGGACTGCTTGGGATTTTCATCCTGGTCTGCGGCCTGCTTCTTATCGGTGGCGGGACAATCAGACAACGTCAGTCACGTACAGCAGTCAGTTTTCGTGGCATCGTGGCCGCCCTTACAACCGCTGCATTCATTTCCATCTATACAGCTATCGATGGGGCTGCCGTGCGCCTCGTGCCTGCTGCACCATATACTATTCTCGTGCTTGGACTCTCCACTTTGCTCTTTGCACCTGTCGTTCTCTGGCGCTATGGATCGCATGTGCTCATAAGCGAACTACACACGAATTGGGTACGTATTCTTCTGGTAGGTATTGCCATGGTGCTTACGTATATATTAGTATTGGAAGCATACACCTTTTCCCGTGTCAGCTATGCGGGCGCGGTACGTGAAGTTAGCGTCGTCATCGGTGCCATCCTGGGCTGGCTCTGGTTGCGCGAAAGCTTTGGAGTGGTGCGTACGCTGGGTGCTCTCCTTATTTTTAGCGGTATTCTTATTATTGCCATTCTTGGTTAAGCAAAGATTTTCAGGAAGCGAATTGGTGACCATGCAAGAGATAACCCCTTCTGTCTACGTCATTGGCGATATTCACGGCCAGCTTAAACGTCTGTTACACCTGCTTGAGGAGGCGCACCTTATTAATCATAAACACACCTGGACAGGTGGCAACGCCATTCTCTGGTTTCTGGGAGACTTTGTTGATCGCGGCCCGGACGGCATCGAGGTCATTAATCTGGTCATGCGCTTGCAGACAGAGGCGGCGGCGGCTGGTGGACAGGTTTCCTCTCTGCTCGGCAATCATGAAATGCTCCTCTTCGCAGCGTACCGCTTCGGCAGGCGCTCGACTGGCCTTGGCAGCAGCTTCATCTCGCGCTGGAAACAGAATGGCGGCAACAAAAAAGACATTACCAGCCTCACACGCGAACATCTGGCATGGATCGCGGAACTTCCCACCATGGCCCTTGTCGCAGATCGTTTGCTTATGCATGCGGATAATTCACTCTACCTGCAGCGCGGGCGTTCGATTGATGAGGTCAACGCGACCTTCAAGAAGCTTCTACGTACCAGTAATGCCCTGGAATGGGAGGAAACATTAGAAGATTTTGCACGCCGTGGCGTATTCACCCACAAGCCGGAGGGTGAAAATTATGCACGACGCTTTCTCTCCATCTTTGGGGGCAAGCAGCTCATTCATGGTCACACGCCGATCTCTCTAGTAGTGAATGCGCCAGCTAAAAAAGTGACCGAGCCACTGATTTATGCGAACGAGACCTGTGTCAATGTTGATGGTGGCCTTTTTATGGGTGGTCCAGGATTTATTTACCAGGTACCGACCGGGCTGGCCGCCAATTAAATAGGCGAAATGGATAACATGCAGGCGTCGTGAATACGACCCTATCCATGGAAAGAAGAAAAAAACATGGAACTCCTCGTTGTACCAGCGCGTGTACGCGACGCCGAAGCACTTCTCAAATTACAATACCTCTGTTACCAGACGGAGGCTGCTCTCTACAACGATTATACGCTTGCGCCGTTGGTCCAATCACTGGCAGAGCTGTTGGCCGAATATGATACGCAACGTATTTTAGCAGTCCGCCTGGGAGAAGAGGTTGTCGGTTCGGTACGCGGCCAGATCATCGATGAAACCTGCTATATTGGACGCCTTATTGTGCATCCTCGCTTGCAACATCGTGGTCTTGGCACAAAGCTCATGCATGCAATTGAAGGCTATTTCAGCCATGCCGACCGCTACGAACTCTTTACAGGACACCTGAGCGAACAAAATCTGCGCCTCTATCGACGCCTGGGCTATAAAGACGTGCGCGAAGAGGTCGTTTCGCCCTCCCTGCGGCTCGTCTACCTCGAAAGGCGAAATCACTATTAAAACATTTTGCGTAGGGGCGTCACCTTGCGTGCACCCGT
>JACDAE010000252.1 GCA_013695595.1 Ktedonobacteraceae bacterium
TTGCGGACGTTTGAAAAAGTCCGGGATGACTCATAATTTGCGGCATCAGAGGTTTCATATACGAAACGTTTCGTTCTGTTGCACTATTTTCAGCGCCTGTAACGATTCTATCAGTGACTCCGCTTGCTCCACAATCCATTTCAACTCATGTTGCCGCGCATCCTCAAGGATACAGAAAGCTTGCCGTAGTGCCTCTTCCAATGAAACAAGGAACATGCAGATATGTGCTTGCAGCAATCCTGCTTCAGCCTTTATTTCGATGTCAGTCCCAGGAATAGCAAGTGCATGCTCTACAGCGACACGAGCCGATACGAGTAGGGATTGCATCTTTATAGCGGTATCTGAGACATCGCACGGCTTTCTATATCGATCAGGTCCATAGGAGGCCAGTACCTGGGAGAGGCGTACATAGCCCAGCACGACCCAGATCATCGCCGCGCAGCCTGGTATACGCTTGTTGCGCTGGAGGGTGAAGGCACGGCGCAGGCATGGCGCAACCTCATCGTATTTCTTTTGTTTGAGGAGAATAAATGCAAGAAAAGTTGAAAGCAAGCAACTGCTGTAGGCTTCGTTGATCTGCAATGCATTCTTGAGGCCATGCCTGTACCAATTTTCGCTCTCCGCCAGGTTCTCTGTTCTCAATGCCAACAGCCCTAGATTCCCGGCGATGAAACACTGCAGAGAGGTGTCGCCAATGCGTTCTGCGAGCTGCTGGGCACGGCGCAGATAGTCTTGTGCGGAAGCATATTCGGCACGGCGCAGATACACGTCACCCAGATTGCAACAGACAATGGCAATTTCGCGCAGACAATCATACTGCTCAAAGATTTTCAGCGAGATGGTGAGGTATGAGATCGTTACGCTCAGTTGTCCGGTTGCGCCAGCCGGCAGTCCCAATACGAGGTATGTGCGCCCAAGATCGACTGGATCACCAGCGAGCGTGCGGCGTAGACGTGTTTTCACCAGGAGTTGCTCGGTAGTACGCTTCTCTTGCAAGGCCGCTTCAAATAAGAGCAGCGCATTCTGGGCCGCATTCTGAGCTTCGGAATGCATTCCTTCATGCCAGGCGAGGTAACTATATTGCAAGAACAAATAAGCCCAGACAGGGCCATCGACGATGCCAACTTCATATAACACCCGTTCGACGGCATGGTAATATTGGCGAGCCAGTGCACAATTATCCTGATCGTACCAGGAGATGCCTATGCCGCAGCAGAGCATCGCCTGCATCTGAGCCTCTTGCAGCTTCTCCCGGCCCGTAAGAGACTGAAGAGAAGGATAGGCCTGACGATGCAACTCCAAAGCTTTTTCAAAGCAGTGTCCGGCATCCTGAAAATGGCCCTGGAAGCGCATGCATTCCCCAAGGCGTTCCAGCAGAGAGGCCTGATGCAAGCATGCATCCGTCTGTGGTGCCACGCTATGTTGAGTATGCTCAATTGTCAGTTGGTAGTAGTTTTCGGCGGCAGGATAGGCGGCAAGCGCGTAGGCATGATCGCCAGCCAATTCAGCATAGTATGCGATCTGCGATGAAGGGGCGTTCCCCTGTTGCAGATGATGCACAATGATGGCTGCTCCTTCTTCCTCACTAGTAGCATAGAGCTGGCAAAAGATGGCTGAGGCATGTTGATGCAAGCGTATACGTCGTGTTGCGGAGAGTTTCTCGTAGAGATGGCTCATAAGCAACGGATGCCAGAAATGATAGGAGATCGTTGTACCACTTTGCTCTTCGGTGAGTACTTTTGCCTGCAAAGCCTCTTCGAGCAGGGTAAACAGACTATCATCAGGGAGTTGTGTGCCCCCTTTATTTTCCATAAGATGAAGAGAGTCGAACGAGAGCGAGCTGCCCAGTACTGCCGCACGTTGTAAGAAGCGTTGACATTCAGGACTGAGAAATTGCAAGCGCTGATCAAGGACATCCGCAATTGTGCGTGGCAGGGTGAGGCCAGTCTGCCGATGCACGCCTTTCTCACTCTCGGTCCAGGTGGAATAGGCACGTGCCAGTTCTTCTGCAAAGAAAGGGTTACCGGCCACCTGGCGCTGAATGAGTCTGGTGAGTGAAGACGGCACATGGGCAATCAAAGCCGCTATGTGCTCGTTGCTGAGCGCTTCAACCTGAATCTGCTCAACGGTACGTTCCCTTTGCATATTTGTGTTAAGCGACCAGAGTGGATGGGACGGCGGTATCTCATTTTCGCGCACGGTTCCCACAAACAGGACCGGTGTATTCACCATGCGCCGGGCCAGGTATCCGAGTAGCTCACAACTGCTCTCGTCGGTCCATTGTAGATCATCGAGAACGAGCAATACTGGCTCTTTACGCTGCTCACAGATAGCAGTCAGAAGGGTAAGAAGCGCCTCGGGTATGCCCTGCCCCGCCATAACAGAATGTGCAAGAGTGGGCAGAGTCAGGAGATCAAGAAGCTCCGGCAGCAAGGTTGTGAGAGACTGATAGAGATGCATATCTGCCGTCGTTGGATATTGCGGCCAGAGGTCACGCTGCACAATATCGCGCAACACCTGACTCCAGAGGCGAAATGGAACATGGCTTTCCTGGGCATAGGCTCGGCTCCAGACGACCGACCATCCACGATGGATGGCTTCACGAGCCGTCTCTTCCGCAAGGCGTGTCTTGCCGATGCCGACCTCTCCCAGAAGCAGAGCAAAGGATCTCCGCGTAGATGACGCACAGGAGAGTGATGGATCATTGGGAATAGCAACGTGCTCTTTGAGCATCTTTTCCGTTTCCAGCAAACAATGACGCAAGCGATCCCGTTCCGCGTTGCGCCCAACCAGGGGAAGTTGTTGATACCGACCTATAGAGGGTCCTGCCTGTTCTATCATGGAGTCATCTCCCGACCATACTAGAGTAAAATACCCCACTCTGAACATGGCATGCTTTTTGTGTATCCTCAACTTTCTAGGACTTTTGCATAGGAACGGCTGGTGAACGACATCCTATTTCTGTCGATTGACACATATCTTTTCGTATTTGCACAGAGCGGAAGAGGAACAGACTGCCGGTGCTCCTTCTCTGGATCAGCAGCATTAGGCCGAGCGCGATTGGAGGAGTCCCGCGATGAGCAGCTCAACCATGCGGCGGGCATTGTAGCGCGGGTCGTTGTCGGCACCAACGCAGAGGTTGCCGATGCCATACATCAGTTCGAGGGCATCAATATCGGCACTGATCTCGCCAGCTTGGGCGGCGGCGGCAAGCAACTGAGCGCAAACGGGCACGAGGCGGTCAAGGAAGTAGGCATGTAGCGCGTCGAAGCCGATGCTGTTGGGTTGCAGGACTGCGGCGAGTCCATGCTTCGTGACCAGGAAATCAACGAAGAGGTTGACCCACTGACCGAGGGCAGCGTGCGGCGAGGCACTATTCGCCAGCAAGACTGGACCAGCCTCAGCGCAGGCCTCGACCTGATGGCGGTATACGGCAACAATGAGATCCGCTCGCGTCGGGAAGTGGCGGTAAATCGTCCCCATTCCGACGCCAGCCGCCGCCGCGATGTCACGCACTGGTGCCTCGACACCAGACGTGACGAACACGGCGGCGGCGGCGGCGAGCAACGCCTGCTCATTGCGCTGCGCGTCGGCCCGCTTCTGTCGGGCTGGTTGCCCCGCCCCCTCGTCGATGGTGACCATCGCTTCATTACCTCCCTCAAACAATAGCTTGACAAACGGAACATAGTTCCGTATAATAGTATCGGAACAGTGCTCCACTTTCTCATTATATCATATGCGAGCGAAATAGCTGGAAGGAAGATTTTTCTATGAACGAAACAGACATGGCGATTACGAATGTGGCCATAAGTGCAGGTTCAACCAGACCGCGTTTCGGGATTGCGACGGCCCCATCGCAGGTCAGTTATCGCGACATTCTGCGGGTCTGGCGAGAGGCGGACACGATCCCGGTGATCGAGCATGCGTGGCTGTTCGATCACCTCATGCCGATCTTCGGCGACCCGAACGGACCGATCTTCGAAGGCTGGACACTGCTCTCGGCCCTCGCCGCACAAACCGAACGGTTGCGTCTCGGGCTGCTTGTGACCAGCAACCGCTTTCGACCGCCCGCGATGCTGGCCAAGATCGCTGCGACCGTCGACATCGTCTCCGGGGGGCGGCTCGGCTTTGGCATCGGCGCAGGCTCACGACCCAGCTACCCGGCGGCCCGGCGTGAGTACGAGGCAAACGGCCTGCCCTTCCACGACTCCGCCTACGCGGTCGGAAGCCTCGCCGAAGCATGCACGGTCATCCGGCGATTGTGGACCGAGGCCGAACCGTTCGACTTCGACGGCACCTACCTCCACCTCACCGGAGCATTCTGCAACCCCAAACCCGTCCAGCGACCTTATCCTCCGATACTGATCGGCGGACGCTCTACCGCGACGCTGCGCGTGGTCGCCGAGCATGCCGATATGTGGAATATCCCCGGCGGCGACATCGATGACGCCATCCATCGAAGTGCTCTCCTGGACCGCTTCTGCGCCGAGATCGGTCGCGACCCCGCCTTGATCACCCGCTCCATCGTCCTGCCAGTTTCCTACGACCACCCCGGCAACACTCGGGACTCGATCGCTGAGGCCATCGACGCTGGCTTCCAGCACATCATCCTTTCCTTAAGTGCCCCATATCCCGAAAACGTCGCACAATGGGTCACCAACGAACTCATCAACAAGTCAGCCCAGGTCTAAATTAAATTAAAGGCGCAAAATCATGCTATCCGTAAAGCCAAAACTCATAATGTTGCTAATTATTGGTGTATGCATTGTCATTGTGCTTCTGTGGTTCAATGGACAATACATCGCAAATAAGTTCGGATGGGGTTGGAAAAATACTGTTTCTGATCTTCTCCACTATCAAGGAAGAACTTACTCTTTAGACAGAATTTCAGGATGCCAGACAAGAACCACTATAGAAAAACAATTTCCGACAATTACGCAATTTGGCACACTGCCCGTGCTATTTGGTTCATCCAATCCGCTGTTTGCTCCCGAGAATCAAGTAAAAAGCCATGGTACTCTGATGTCGATTATTGTCGAGGAGAACAAGACTTGCTATAAAACATACACTATAGAAGGTGGACCTTAGGTTTGTAAACAAAATGTACCTGGCCGCGTTCTTTGGCCAGGTACATTTTGTTTGTAACAACGGGACCCCACTCACTATCCTACTGCTCTGTCAAACGTCATTGCATCAGCGCAGCGAGATTAGCTCTGGTTGATTGAAGATTGACAAAGTACTTACTTCTCTTGCAGCACAGCGATCAAACCACCTATCATCGCCAGGTTTTTCAAGAAATGGATCTGTTGACCTGCACGATTAGCCGGAACATCTTCTTGCCAGAATGCGTGCCCAACATAGGTTGTTGGAATGAGAGTGCCGATGAGAACCAGCGCGGAAAGTTTAGGCGCGATATCCAGCGCAAGGGCCGATCCGGCCAGTGTCATTGCGGCTCCATTCAAAATGGTTGCCTGACGAGCCATAGGAATACCAGCCTTCTCTGCCTTTTGAGCACGGCCATCCGGGTTGACAAAAGCGTTCCAACCACCCGAAATAAACATTGCGCTCAGCAGTGAGTGCCCAACTGTTTTGACGAAAGACATACTAATTTCTCCTTTAATGAAATGTATCAAGCGGTTTGCTTGTTATAGCAACTGTCTCTTGTTTGTATATCGCTTGAAACGGCGATTCAGTTTCACTTATGGCCCCTGCTTCCCGCTGGAAAGACAATGCTTCCGTTTTTGCAGCATTGTCCTGCAAGAGATATAATACAAGCCAAGGAGATGTGATTAATGAGCACAGAATTACGAATTATACCTGTTTCTGGCATTGGTGAGGTTCCGCCGGGAGCCGATCTGGGCCATATTATATATGAAGCCTTACAACGTCAACATCTACGGGTAGAACACGGAGATGTATTCATTGTGACACAGAAGATCGTCTCTAAAGCAGAGGGGCGCGTCGTAGATCTGGAAGAGATAGAGGCATCCGAGTTTGCAAAAGCGTTTGCTTTAGAGTATGAGAAAGATCCGCAGCATGTCGAAGTCGTACTGCGTGAGAGCAAGCGTATTGTGCGTATGGATCACGGCGTCCTGATCAGTGAGACACGCCATGGCTTTATTTGTGCCAATGCCGGCGTAGACGAGTCCAACGTGAATGGTCGCCGGGAACTGGCGCTTTTGCCTGTTGATCCAGATCGTTCCGCACAAGAACTACGTGCTCGCCTGCGACAATTAGAGAGCGAAGAGGCAAAAGATGTCGCGGTGATTATTTCGGATACGTGGGGGCGCCCATGGCGCAATGCGCAGGTGAATATGGCGATCGGCGTGGCGGGAATGGACGCGATTATTGACTATAGGGGACAGCTCGATCCCTATGGCTATGAGCTGAAGGCAAGCGCAATCGCCGTGGCCGATGAGTTAGCGGCGGCGGGTGAGCTGGTCATGGGCAAGATAGATCAGGTGCCCGTAGCCCTTATTCGCGGGTATACCTATGCCCCTGCACCTGGAGACGGGCGTGTCCTGATACGTGATAGTGCAACCGATATGTTCCGCTAACCCTGGAAGGTATATCCTATCGTGACCATACCAATAGATACCCGGCAGGCCATTATTCCTGCCCGTACCCACGATCTCGCCACACTACTACGCGGTCGGCGCAGTGTGCGCAAGTATCAGGCGCGCCCGGTGACCCGCGAACAGCTTGAGCAGATTCTCGAAGCCGCTCGTTGGGCACCATCGCCGCACGGTCGTCAACCCTGGCGCTTCGCGGTGCTGACCCAGCCGGAACCCAAACGTCAGCTCGCTGAACATATGGGAGCGAACTGGCGCAGCAATCTTGAGATGGATGGTCAAGACAGTAAGATCGTGAATATACGGCTGGAGAAGTCCACCCAGCGCATCCTTACCGCACCCGCACTGATTATTCCCTGTCTATACCTGGAGGATCTGGATCGCTATCCCGATGCGAAACGGCAGGCAGATGAGACAACCATGGCGGTTCAGAGCCTGGGGGCGGCGATTCAGAATATGCTGTTGATGGCCTATGACCTGGGCCTGGATGGCGGGTGGATGTGTGCGCCCCTGTTCTGTCCGGAGGTGGTCTGCGCGGCCCTGAACCTGGACGAGCACCTTATACCACATGCACTGATTACGATAGGCTATGCGGCTGCCGATCCACAGCGGCGTGAGCGTCTCCCATTGGATCAACTTATTGTGCGTTTTGATTGAGGATAAAAAAACATGATTGTAGTTCTCGCCGGAGGAGTCGGAGCGGCGCGTTTTCTGCAAGGACTCGTCCAGATTGTCCCACAAGAACAGATCACCGTGATTGTGAATACAGGCGATGATCGCGACTTCTATGGCTTGCACGTCTCGCCCGATAGTGATATTGTGATGTATACGCTGGCTGGCCTGGTTGATGAGAAGCAGGGCTGGGGCATCCGCGACGATACCTATAACACGATGCAGCAACTGGTCAAGTATGGCAATGAAGACTGGTTTATGCTGGGAGATCGCGATCTTGCCACCCATATTCATCGTACCCGCCTGCTGCGCGAGGGGAAGACACTCAGCGAGGTCACAGAGAGTCTACGTGAGCGCCTGGGTCTGCAATTGCGCATACTGCCGATGAGCGACCAGCCCGTGAGCACGCATATCCAGACTTCGGTTGGTCTGCTGCATTTTCAGGAATATATGGTGCAGCGTCGCTGTGCCGACGAAGTGCAGGATGTGTTATTTGCGGGATCCAGTGCAGCCAAACCGGCCCCAGAGGTATTGGAGACCATCCGTCAGGCTTCTGCGGTCCTGATCGCGCCCAGCAATCCCATTGTGAGCATTGGCAGTATTCTCTCGGTACCGGGCATTCATGATATGCTGCATGAAGCACATGGCATGGTCGTTGCAGTCAGTCCCATCGTGGGAGGTGCACCAATCAAGGGACCAGCCGACAAACTGATGAGTGGGCTGGGGATGGAGGTTTCCGCCCTCGGCGTCGCACGTTGCTATCGCGATTTTCTCGATGTGATGGTTATTGATGAACAGGACGCTCATCTCACTGGAGCAATCGAAGATCTTGGAATTCCCACGGTGGTGACCAACACAATTATGCGTGATGGGCCAACAAAGGCCGCTCTCGCCCGTGAAGTCTTGCGGGCAGCCGGTCTGAATGACTTGTTACAGTGATCTTATAGCATCCGATACATGTTCCAGGTAAATTTTATGTATAAAGCATTGATCCCGGTCAAATCGTTGCACGAGGCAAAAAGCCGCCTCGCCGATTCCCTGACGCGTGAGCAACGCAAAACGCTGGTCCTCGAAATGCTCCATCACGTCATAGCAACCCTGCTTGCCAGCAACGTCCTTGATGGCGTCACCATTGTCAGCCCTGACCCACTCGTGCTGGAGAAGGCTGAATTATGGGGAGCATATGCGCAAAGAGAAGAAGTGCATGGACATAATCCTGCGCTACACGCGGCGGCACTGCACGAACTGGCGGGTGGCGCAACGGCCCTCCTGACACTCTCCGCCGACCTACCGCTCTTGCATCCATGCGATATTCGGGGCATGGTCGAGCTATCCCACACGCATGATGTCGTGCTGGCACCCTCATGGGAGGGAACGGGGACGAACGGATTGCTGGTACGTCCACCGCTGGCCCTCCCATACGTCTTCGGACCCGGAAGTTTGCAGAGCTACCTGGCCGAAGCAAAAGACCTGCATTACGCCCTCTACAACAGCATCGGTATGGCATTAGATATTGATACCATCGATGATCTAGAGATGTTTCATTGTTACGAGACTGAGGG
>JACDAE010000253.1 GCA_013695595.1 Ktedonobacteraceae bacterium
GTACCTGATATGCCGGCAGATACTTTTCATGGTCCAATTGAGGACGATGAGGATCTGGGCGATTTTATTGTTCATTCTGATTTGCCGCCCCCTGCATGGAGAGAACCCATTGCAGAAGACGATCAGGACCGCGCTGGCCCTTCCCGTGTGCATGGTGTACGTCCACGAAGTAGCCGTACGGGCAGGCAATCTTCACCACAACCGCCATTGCCACCAGCACTACCCGGTCAAGGTTTTGATAGTGATGATGACTTGCCATCCCTTCCTGATCGCCCAACACAGATGACGCCTCAAACGCCGCCTGTGCAACCGGCTGCCTCTGGCACTTCCCGTCCAAGTCGCGAACTACAGCCGCCGCAAAAGAGAAGTGGTGGCCTCCCATCAACCCCTCTGGCACGCCGGAGTGGAGGGTTATCACAAGGAACTGGCCGGAGTGGAACACTGCCACCCGAACGAACACGTGTGAGTGGGGCAATGACACCACAAAATGTGCGACCCAGCGGCAGTCTCCAGAATCAAGCTACGCGTAGAAGTGGGAACTTATCCCCCAACGCCCCTAGAAGTGGGAGCCTCCCTCCAAATGCTCCTAGAAGTGGAGGACTGCCACCTGAGCAGACGCGTCAAGCGGGGAGCCGCAGTGCACAATTGAGACCCGGTACAACGCCCGCTTTCAGGAGCAGTAGCTCACAATTGACTTCCACTGGACGTAACCGTGCTGTCCTATCGCGACCAGGTGGGACACGTCCAGGACGAGGTGCTCCACCATCGCGGCAGGGACCTCCGACACGTGCGACTGCGAGACCAGAACGTCGCCGCCGCAGCCCCATCGCCCTAATAAGCGCTATTACGGCTATTATTCTTATCTTAGTTCTTGTTGTTCTCTACTTGCTCTTACCGAAAGCCATTGTCACCGTGGCACTTCCTGCACAGAATTATTCTGTGGCTGTAAAACTAGCTTCCGACCCCAACAGCCGGACCAATGCAACCGCCGGTACCGTTCAGGAGACGACCCTCAAGAAAGATTTCACGATCAGTGGGACGGGTAAAGCAACTGGAAATACAAAGGTCGGTACTGCCTTAGCTAAGGGTACCGTGTTTTTTACAAATAATAGCACGCAGCAGATCATTATCCCATCGAACATTATCCTTGCCACAAGCAGTGGGATACAGTTTGTGACCCAGGATAATATTGCCCTGGGACCTAAAAATAGTGCTCTTAGCCGCCTGCCATCTTTTATCGAGGCTCAGGTTTCGGGGAATAGCGGGAACGTCTCGCCTGGCAGCATTACTATTATTCCTGCTGCTACAAAGACTAGGATTGAGCAAGCTAACACTAATCTTTCACCTGCTAACATAAATGTGCAAGTAACAAACGATGAATCTACCACAGGTGGTGGAGTGGGAAACGCCATTTCAGTGGTGCAGAAAGATCTTGATACCACACAATCAGCCTTGAGTACACAGTTGCAGACGAGCGTCAATACATGGATGCAGCAGCAACTAGGTTCTGGCGACATTGCGGGAAAACCCCTTGTTGCACCAACCTTGACCGGAGCACCCAATGTAGGCACTATTGAACAGAGCGGAACGTTTTCGGCTACCCTCAAGCAAACAGTGGAGTTTGCAGTCGTGCGCCGTGCTGATCTGCAAGCAGCAACTATTGGGCAGTTGAACGCATCGCTCAGCCAGGACAAAAATCATCAAAATTATCAGATTGTATCGGGAGGGCAACAGGCAGTTCAGATCCCGCAGTTTACTCCGGTAAGCAATGGGCTATCTATGACGCTCAATTTCAAACCAACAGGGCTGATTGTGCAGAAAATTGCTGCGAGTGATGTGCAAGGGCAGATCGCGAGTAAATCGCCAGCCGATGCCGAGGCGACTCTGAAAAGTCTGATGCCAGTCATCCAGTCCGTGCAAGTAAAAATAGTGCCAGGCTGGTTGCCTTTGACTCCAATTCGACCTGATAATATTTCAGTACAATTTGTAGCGAGTTCAACGTCACCGGCAAAGAAATAACGGTACTTAGGTATAGGTGGCAGAGAGAATGCTAGACAAAACGGACGCCACTCGTTAGAATTTTATCGATGTGAAAGGGTGTTACTGTTTTGTACAACTTGTATAGTGAAATAGATACGGGAACTCCTGCCATATGACACGGTTTCTAGCGTTAGATCTGGGCGAAGCGAGAATAGGCGTGGCGCTGAGTGATGCCACCGGCTTTCTCGCGTCTCCTTATGTAACCCTTCACGTTTCTCGCGCTGAAGAACAGACCCTCACAGCTATTCGACGCCTGATCGATGAGACTGAGGCCGAAACGCTGATAGTTGGTTTGCCTGTGAGCCTGGATGGAGAGATACACATGCAAGGGCAGCGTATACAATCATACGCTGAACGCTTGCGCTCTTCTATTAACATTCCGCTCGTTTTTTGGGATGAACGCTATTCAACAGTGGAAGCCCAACGACTCTTTGCGCAATCAGGCGCAGATGGCTTCAGCAAACACGAGAAACGTAATGGGCGGCGCGGTCAGGGAAAGCGGAAGCGTAAAGGCCATGAGATCGACGCGCTAGCAGCCACGGTTATTCTCCAGGATTTCCTGGATTCCCAGGAGCGTAAGACAGAGGACAAACAAGTATGAGAAAACCTCGCTCAAGGGCAGCAATTATCAGTATACTTTTGCTTGCTGTTATCATCTTCGGGTTGGTCTACTATGCCTGGAATACTGCAACCGATATCTTCCAGCCTGTGAACGCGAATGCAAAAGGATCTACAATCCCTTTTACGATCACTGATGGTGAGACAACGGCTCAGATAGGTGATAGCTTACAGACAAAAGGACTTATCCGCAATGCTCTGGCGTTCCGCATCTGGGCGCGTGTGAAAAATCTTGATAAGTTTCTCCAGGCAGGCGTTTATACGAAACTTAGCCCTGGTATGACTATCAGTGATATTACCGATCAATTGCTTAATGCCCAACCAGATGCGACGCGTGTGATTATTCCCGAAGGATGGCGTCTGGAACAGATTGGGCAAGCGTTAGCCAATGCGAATCCTACACTTATAAAGTTTAAGGAAGACGATTTCCTCAATTACACGAAGCACATTGATCGCTTTCCTGATAAAAAGCTCTATCCCATTTTGCAACAGGTGCCAGCGGGCCAGAGTATGGAAGGGTTACTGTTCCCATCTACGTATGATATTCCTGTTGCCGCTACTGCTCGTGATGTTATCGATCTATTGCTGAAGACGATGAATGATACTATAAACCAGAATAACCTGGCGAAATTGGCGCAGATGCATCAAATGAGTTTGTATAAAATGCTCACCCTGGCCTCTATTATCGAGCGTGAAACGGGAGCTAAATCTGATCGAGCTAAGGTCGCAAGTGTCTATTGGAATCGTGTGTATAAGCCCAACGCTGAGACCAATGGGCTGTTGCAGGCTGACCCGACGGTTCAGTACGCACGAGATACGGAAACTCCGCCAAAGCCTCCTCAAAAGTATTGGAGTCAGTTGCAGGCTGTAGGAGGTCAGGTTGCGCCAAATAGTCGTTGGAATACATATACACAGGCCGGTTTTCCGCCTACGCCGATTTGTAGCCCCGGCCTTGCAAGTATGATTGCTGCTGCAGCACCACCTGTGACTGGCGACTATTACTTTCTGGCAAAACCTGATGGAACTTCTGTCTTTGAGCAAACCTTTGCGCAGTTTCAGCAAGATGTACAAAAATATCTTCATTAAGAAGATTGCATTAAGAGAGTAAAATATGCATTTAACATTAGTGCAGGCTATTGTTCTGGCTCTTTTACAGGGTGTGACAGAACTGTTTCCAATTAGTAGCCTTGGCCATACTGTAATTTTGCCTGGTCTGTTAGGCTGGGGAAAATTACAGACGGATACTTCTTGTGGGGGGCAAAGTTGTTTTTTGCCCTTCATCACCTCTCTCCATCTAGGCACCAGTATTGCTCTGTTAATCTATTTCTGGCGTGATTGGCTACGGGTTGGCCGAACATTAGTGGTAAGCGTCCGCGATGGTGAGGTAAAAAAGGGTGACGAGTCGTGGGTGAGCTGGCTGATTATCATCGGTTGCATACCAGCTGGCCTACTTGGTGTTTTTTTGGAGACTCCATTAAAACAGGCTTTTGGTTCGCCCCTATTGGCTGCGACATTTCTTATTGTCAACGGCTCAGTTCTTTTTGCCGGTGAACAACTGCGCCGACGCTCTGAAGCACGCTACAGCACACTCTCTCCTCAGGAGCGAGAGAAGCAATTCCGCTCTTTACCTTCCCTTTCCTGGAAAGAAGCCGTTGTCGTGGGCCTGGCTCAGTCGGTTGCCCTTATCCCAGGCTTTTCACGCTCTGGTACCACTATTGTAGCCGGTCTGGGCGTACGCCTTACCCATGAGGATGCGGCACGTTTCTCTTTCTTGCTAGGAACACCGATTATCTTTGCAGCAGGCGCTCTGGAGGTCCCACAACTGTTTGGGCAACCTTCTTCAACGTTGCTTCTGGTATTGCTCGGCGTGGTTCTCTCCGGTATTGCTGCTTATATAAGCACAAAATTCCTGATGAAATACTTTGAATCTGGTCGCCTTGATCCTTTTGCCTATTACTGCTGGGGGGCTGGATTACTTTCGCTAATCCTATTCTGGTTTGTATTAGGTGTGCATTCGTGATAACGGACTATCCAAAAGGGCTATTTGTTCTCTCATTGTGCAGCTCTAACAGGTCCGTCCGTTTGATACAATAGAGTTGCTCTGAAATGGTCAGGGCAAAACATTAATTTATTAGAATGAGGTACGTTATTATGAAAAATCCTGTGATTTACTATGCTGCTATCGCCCTTGGCGTCATTGCCCTTATCGTCGGTATCCTCTACATTACCGGTACTTTGGGTGTACATCACGCTCGTGGCTATGCAGGACTCGGCGTTGGCCTCCTGCTGATCATTGTCGGCGTTGTCGGTATGGTCATCTCGAAGCCTAAAGCTGTAGCAAAATAGTCATCACCTCTATGTAATCCAAGAAAAAAGAACTCCGGGATTATCTTGCGCCTACCCAGGAGTTCTTTTTTACGGGTGGAGGCCAGATATATTTCATACATTGGCTTCGATACAATCAGGGGTCAAGTTTTTCCTACTCTGGTCGTTATTATTATTAGGTACTAATCGTCTCTGGTGGAGAGTGAAGACTCATTCATTTTGAGTAATTCTGCTATCAATAGTTTTATAAGTGTGTATAGACCAATAAAAGAGATTGGTCGTAGATGCTGACAATGGAGGTATTACCCTTATGGGTGGATCAAATAACCGTGCTGTTTTCTATGCTGCGATCGTCGTTGCCATTATCGCCCTTGTGCTGTGTGTGTTTTACATTATCCCTGGTGTAACTCATCCTTTTGTAAGTAGCGATCCAACGGCGGCTCATTACAAACATGCCGCAGCCTTTGGTGCTTTAGCTGTCCTTGCTATCATTGGTGCCCTGGTGACACGCCCTAAGTCTACTGTCCGCTAAAAAACCAGACAGATTGTAATGCGCGAAATCTGGTAGGGGCGCGATGCAATGACTGTGTCTGCGAAAGTATTATGAGTCATCCCGGACTTTTTCAAACGTCCGCAA
>JACDAE010000313.1 GCA_013695595.1 Ktedonobacteraceae bacterium
GTTCGCCATTTAACGGTCTTGAAGGAAACAGTCTAGATGTTTCTCCTGATGATGAGGTTTCTTGTCGTGTTGTATACTAAATTGACACCTTAGAATTGATTTGATCCCAAAACGACAAGAAACCTCATCACCAGGAGAAATCACAATGCTAAAGACCGACGTGACTCACAGCGCTGTAGAGTGGCGGCCTGCTCAGCTCGAAGAAGCTGAACTCTGGGTCTCTGTGACGCGAAGAAGTGCGGATCAATTGCACTTTGAACCGGAAGATGCTCAGATTGCTCGTTATAAAGAAGAAAATTTGACCATGCAGGCGCAGCGTTATCTCCTCTGGCGTGATGATGCTCCCATCGGACGCCTGCGTTTCTCCTCACATGGCAATACTGCCCGTCTGGATGGTCTGGTGCTGCTGCCCGATGCCGGTGGGAGCGTTGCGGCCCAGGTTGTCGGAGAAGCTCTGGTCCGTGCTGCTGCGCTGGAGATGCGCCACCTTGAAGCAACCTATCCGGCAGCTTACATCGCTTCGTTCGCCGCCGCAGGTTTTCAAGAATGTCGCCGTCGTACAGGAATGGCCGCAGCCACGAACCTGTTTATGCCGCATTATCCTTTGCCTTCTTCTTTGCGTGTCCGTCAGATCCTGCCCGATGAGGGGGAACAGGTTGGACTCTTGCTGCAACGCTCGTATGCTGGCGGTCCCGATAATCTGTATTCCGATGTCGCCAGTTGGCGAGCAGAGATTCGTTCTCTGCAAGAGGGGCGCTTTGGGCCCTTTATCCCTGAGAGCTGCTTTGTGGTCGAGCATAGCCTGGATCATTATCATCTGGCCGGGGCTATTCTTGTCCATCTTGAGCGTGGCATTCCTTGTATCCGTCATATGGCTGTCGCACCATCGTTTCGGCATGTCGGTCTGGGCCAGCTTCTCGCCCTGAAAGCGATGCGCCGCCTGCAAGAACTGGATTATCCAACTGTGCTTCTGTATGTAACTCTGGGTATTCCTGCCGTGAATCTCTATCATCGCCTCGGCTTTCTTGAGGCCGGTCCCACGTATATTGAAGCTGAGCGTCTGCTTGTAAGGTAATGATTGCATGGATGGCTCATCGGGTGCTGAATTTGAACTGATTGCTCACCTCACGCGGGGCTTGCCTCCACGCTCGGATGTGGCTCTGGGCGTGGGCGATGATTGTGCTATTCTTGACCTCAACGGTGATACATTGTTGCTGGCGACCAGCGATAGCCAGGTGGAAGGTGTTCACTTCAAGCGCCAGTTCTCTTCTCCTGAGCAGGTAGGGCGCAAGGCGCTGGCCGTCAATCTGAGTGATATTGCGGCCATGGGTGGTGAACCGCGTTATGCTCTAATCTCGCTTATTTTGCCTGCGGATCTTCCACGCTCATACATAGATGTCCTCTATACAGGCATCCGCCATGAGGCTACACACTACGCAACCGCGATCGTGGGGGGAAATATCGCGTCTTCCAGCAATTCCACCGCTCTAGTTATCGATATTACTCTGCTAGGAACCATCGAGCGAGGACACGCCATTACGCGTAGTGGGGCACAGAGTGGCGACACGTTGATGGTCACAGGCGCTCTGGGTGATTCGGCGGCTGGCCTCTATACATTGCTGCATCCCTCTGCACGTTATCCGCGCAATGCACAGGAAATATTGCGTACGGTGCATCGTGCTCCTCAACCGCGTGTCCGTGTCGGACGCATCCTGAGCCAATTTGGTCCTGAGATTATTACTTCCATGCTTGATATTAGTGATGGACTCAGTGGCGACCTCGCGCATCTTTGCACATGTAGCAACGTTGGTGTATACATAGAACTGGCCCATCTTCCCCTTTCTTCATCTATCCGTGCTGTAGCGGCCAGTATTGGTTATGATCCGTTCACCTGGGCTTTGCATGGTGGCGAAGACTACGAACTCCTCTTCACCGTCTCACCAGGCCACGCGCAGGAGGTGAGTGAGGCCGTCCATGCTGCGACGAGTGTCTCTGTGACTGCCATTGGGACCATGCTTCCCTCAGAGGCAGGTATGAAAGTGGTGTACTCTGATGGGCATGAGGATGTGCTAGATGTGCGCAGCTGGAATCATTTGAAGCACTGAGAAGACAATAGAGGCAAGATTAGTGTTGCGAAAAACTCCGCAACGCGTATGTTACCTGCTGCTCCAGTGTCAACGCCTGCTCTTGTGGAATCTTCGCGATGGCTGCCTGTGCCTCTGAGTTGGAGAAACCAAGTCCGATCAGGGCCTCCATCACCTCCGCTTGAATACGTCCACCCGGTGTGGTGGCAACACCTCCAACACCCCCTGGAACCACTGTGGGGAGCTTGCCCTTTAATTCGAGGATCAGGCGTGCGGCCAGTCTTTTTCCCACACCAGGTGCCAGGCCCAGGCGCTGCTGATCTTCATCGGCAATTGCTTTATAGAGTGTTGGTGCATCCATGACTGAAAGGAGAGCCAGGCCCACTTTCGGCCCGACGCCGCTGACCTCAATCAGGCGTTCAAATGCATTGCGATCCTCATCGGTCGAAAAACCGTAGAGCGCCATTCCATCTTCCCGTACGTGAAAATGAGTATGAAGAGAGACCTCCGCTCCGGCTTCGCCAAGGCGGTTGAGCGTAGAGGATGGTGCTAAAACCCGTATGCTGAAGCCTCCTGCCCGAATAATCGCGCAATCCACGCGAATGGCTTCCAGCACGCCATGAATACCTGTAATCATTGAATTAAACCATCTCTCTCTTCACATTTTTTAGTATCAACCAATGCTTGTAGATAAGCCCTATTCCTCTGTCAAACGTTATTGCGCCCCCACACGGGATTATAAATGGCTCCCCTACAGAAAGAAAAATCATGCAATGAGCGTTGACAGAGCACTACCGATTAATTACTGTGGAATATGTCATTGTGTTAAGATGACAGATGGCGACAGCGGCGGCATCGGCGGCATCGTCTGGACGGGGCACCGCGCTCAATTTGAGCAGAATACGTACCATCTCTCCCACTTGATCCTTACCCGCCGCACCGTAGCCTGTGACGGCCTGCTTTACCTGTTTCGGTGTGTATTCGGCGACGGAAAGGCCACCATTTGCCAGTGCTAGCATAGCAACGCCACGTGCATGTCCAACCGTCATGGCTGTGCGAGCATTTTTGGCGAAGAACAGCTCTTCCATCGCGGCTTCCTGCGGCTTGTACTTAGCAATAATGGCACTCAGCCCGCTATAAATAATCTGTAGCCGTTCGGCCAGCACCATCTTTGCTGGTGTTGTGATCACATCACATACGATCATGTGCAGATTACTGCCTTGCGCCATGACGACCGCGTAGCCGACAATTGCCGTCCCTGGATCTATTCCAAGCGCGATCCGTGAACCCGGAGATGGTGGGAGTTCGAGTACGTTATCCTGCATGTGTTACCGCTAATCCTCGTACGATGATGCGAACGACTCGGGGAAGTCGGCGTTGGTGTACACATTCTGTACATCGTCCAGATCTTCAAGCTTTTCAATCAAGCGAATGGCCTGGTGCGCGACCTTCTCATCTGTTAGTTCGGTCTTCGTTTTAGCCACCAGTGTCGTTTCAGCCTTGACGATGGGATATTTTTTCTCTTCCAACTCCAGCCGCACCTTTTCCATCTCAGAAGGATCGGTGTAGATTGTTATTGTGGTGTCGTCTGCTCCCACTGGCTCAACGTCGTCTGCTCCCATATCGATGGCTTCCAATGAGAGTTCATCGGGATCGTGGCCTGCTATTTCGACCTCGATCACACCTTTGTTCTCAAACAGCCAGTCGACACATCCATTTTCACCCATGTTGCCAGCGTTGCGGTTGAAGGCATTGCGCACTTCGGCCACGGTACGGTTACGGTTCTCGGTGAGGGTCTGTACAACGATCGCTGTACCACCGGGACCATATCCCTCATAAGTAATCTCTTCGAGGTTAAGACCTTCGGAGCCGCCACTTGCGCGTTTGATGGTGCGTTCAATATTGTCCAGTGGCATGTTTGCGTCGCGTGCATGTTGTACTGCCATACGCAGGCGGAAATTTGCGTCGGGATCAGGTCCGCCACCCTCGCGTACTGCAACCACAATCTCACGGCCCAGGCGTGTAAACAATTGTCCACGTCGTGAGTCATTGACGCCTTTAGAGCGCCGAATCTGCGCCCACTTTGAATGTCCTGACATTATCTCTACTCCCCTGATACTAGTATTCTAAGCCCCATATGACCGTATGCATGCTGGCATACTTGTACGTATGTGCTAAATATAGAAGCTTTTGGGGTATTGTAACACGAATTTGGGCTGAGCGTCGAGAGGGAGGCGCGCGAACGGCTAACTGTGGAGGTTTGCAGCCAGCCAATCTGCAATTGCCTCGTTCACATTTTCCCCCTGCTCGCGCATCACATAATGTCCAGCATCAGGAATAACGTGTAGTACAACCTCTTGCTTTACCCCTGTGAGCTTCTCCGCAAGAAATTGGCTATATTTTGGGGGAGTGAGTTTATCCTCACGACCACAAAGAATGAGCGTAGGCACAGTGATTTCATGGAGCCTGGGTATGATGTCAAACATATTACAGGCCTGAAGATCGCGATAGAACACCCCTGCTTTTGGCGTGCCCTGCTCCTGCAAAATAGCCTCTGCGAACGCGGGAATATGTTCGGGCACCAAGGCCGCTTCCACAAGATGGCGTTGTGCTCTCTCTGGAGCTTCTAATGCTTCAGCGAGAAGAGCGGGGTGAACGCGCAAACGTGCACCTGTTCCTAACAGGATCAGTCCACCCAGTTCATCTCCGTAGTCCAGTGCCATCATCAATGCAATCGCCCCACCCAGCGAGTGTCCCACGATGATGGGGCGTTCCAACTTCAATTCATCTTGTATGATCTGGTAAACTGCCTGCGCATACTCTGGAATGAGAGCGTCAGCAGATAAAGTGTCCGCTCGCTCTCCATGACCGGGAAGATCTAGCGCCTGTCCAGATTGCTCAATCTGGAAGCGCCATATGCGTTTGTTATCACCTGAGCCATGGAGAAAGACGAGCGGAGCATTCATTTTTTTGCTCCCAAATTCTTGGCTGCCAGCTTGTAATCGTTTGCGCTCCCTGTGTGGAAAATCAATCCACCACCTGGAGTGGTTGCGCCTGGAGAATCTAAGGTCAGGGTATCATTATTATCGTTGATCGTGCCTGCCAAGGTGCTTGCCTGACCATTGAGCGTGATGACCACGTAGATGACATGATTATCCTTGCTATACAGCCCTATCGTTGCGGCGGTGGCTGATTGTAGGGCTCCATTGCTAACCGTTTCTAACTGCAACTGACCTTTCAATGAGCCGTTTTGATTCGTCCAGTGAAGATAGTACAGGATTTTTCCGCCGGCTGGTGTGCCTGCCGTTGCCGGGGGGGTATAACTGGCGATCCAGTCAGTTGGAGGATCCTTGGGGCGTGTGACAACGACGAGAAGAGTAGCCATTAAGGCAACGATCACTACCCCGCATGCTATTGCAATGAGGAGTCCTCTGCCTATGAATACTCCAGACCGCGTTTCCTCTTCAACCTCAAGATCCTCATCTTCCTCTTCATCCTGATCAAGGGATGTTATCTGAGGCTCTGTTTCATCCGCGAGTGGCTCAGAAGTCGCTGCAGATTGTCCAGGAACGTCCTCTACGATGGGGTCTGCATGCAGCGGTTGAATCTCTTCAGGAAGAGAATCGGCAACGGGTGCGGACTCTGTGGGAACATCTTCGATGACCGGGTTCACGCTCTGAGGCTGACTCTCTTCAGGAAGAGAGTCAGCAACGGGTGCGGACTCTGTGGGAGCCTCTTCGGTGATCGGGTTCACGTTCTGAGGTTGGGTCTCTTCTGTAAGAGAATCAGCATCTGGCGATGGTTGTATCGGAGCCTCTTCAGAGGAATGAATATGTTGCTGCTTTGGTTCCTCTGATGATGGTGGTTGGGAGGGTAAATCCATGAAAAATTCATCCTTTCGTCTTGAAAGAATACCATCGCTTCTCTATGCTAAAGCGTGTTACAGGTACTCATCGCTTGAAAATGTATGGCTTTCGATAAATGAAGCAAAGTATGGGTTATCTACATTGCATAATTCAATATGTGTATCTTAACAGAGATTGCAATCTCTGTCTACGCAAAGAGAGAAGGGAGATGCGGCTCGTTTTTTCGCATCGGAACTTCCACGGTAGGGAAGCCATTCATTATTCCGTGGCCTCTACGGCGTTGATGGG
>JACDAE010000318.1 GCA_013695595.1 Ktedonobacteraceae bacterium
GTATGTATACAGACAGCAACGTCAGAAAGAAAAGACAAAGGAGATTTCATATGACCAATAATACGATTGCTTTGATAACCGGTGCGAATAAGGGGATTGGATTTGAGACTGCCAGGCAGTTGGGACGACAGAATATCCACATTCTTGTGGGGGCACGCGATACAGCAAGAGGCGAAGAGGCGGTACAAAAACTGGCCGCATTGAATGTTCAGGCCACGTTTGTGGAACTCGATGTCACTGACGAGAAGAGCATTGCACAGGCGGCTCAATCTCTTGCAAATACATTTGGGAGAATCGATATCCTGATTAACAACGCAGGCATATCGGGAGGCAATGCGAACAAACCAGGCGACACCGTGTTAGCAACAATGAGAACCGTCTATGATATCAACGTGTTTGGCGTGGTGGCGGTCACCAAAGCCATGCTGCCCTTGTTACGCATGTCTCAGTCCGGCAGGATTGTCAATGTTTCAAGTGGGCTGGGTTCGATTACACAGGCCAGCGATAAGAATAATGAGTTCTTTCAGATCAATAATTTGCCGTATCAATCCTCTAAAGCGGCGGTCAATGCTATTACCGTTGAATTTGCAAAAGAATTGGCCGACACTTCTATAAAGGTCAATGCCGCCGATCCTGGCTTTACGAACACAGATTTCAATAACCATAGAGGCCACCGAACCACCGAGCAGGCAGCAAGGGTCATCGTGCATCTTGCGACTCTAGGCGAAGATGGCCCAACGGGATCCTTTCAGGATGAAAACGGAAACGTCCCCTGGTAAGTTCTCTGCTAGCACGCAGGGATCGGGTAAATCCAAAAGCCCTGACCTCAGGTTTGTTCGCTACGCTTATAAATCTGAGGCACCCTTTAAGGATTTTAAAAGCCTGGAGCCTACTGGAGAGGCAAAAGCTCAGGGCACAAGCACAATCTTGCCACGGGTATGACGTTGCTCCAACTCGCGATATGCCTCTTGAACATCAGCGAGAGGATAAACGTGAGCAATCGGGATCTCCAGTTTCCCCTGGTCGATACGCTGAGCCAGATCAGCCAGTACAGCAGCATTTGCCACCTGAGCGCTTCCCTCAGCCTTGACACCATACTTTGCCACCGCTTCAAAGTTGATAATTGTATCGATACGTTCCGGTCGCACGCCAAGCTTGAGTGCAAGTTCGACGTAATCGGCACCGAATGTATCGATAAAGGCGTCGAGGTGATTATCAGTAGCCGCCCGAATACGCTCCTCGATACCCTCACCATAAGCGACCGGGATAACACCGTGCTCACGCAGCCATTGATGATGAGCAGGGCTGGCCAGCCCAATCACTTTTGCACCTTCTCGTTGCGCCAGTTGCACCACAATTGAGCCGACACCTCCTGCGGCACCTGAGACCGCGATGGTATCTCCCCGTTGCAGTGAGACCGCGCGAATGGCCGCGTAGGCCGTTGTCCCGACGACAAACAATGAGCCAGCAGCTTCCCAGGGAACATTACGTGGTCGTGAGGTTAGGTCACTGGCCTCTACAACGACAAACTCTGCATGACTGGCCCTGTTGTTGGTAAAGCCGATGACCTCATCGCCCACCGCAAAACCTTGCACACCCTCGCCGACAGCCGCAACGACCCCGGCCAGGTCACTGCCCTGTCCGGAGGGAAATGTAGCAGGCCATTGCGTGGCAAACACACCCCTACGGATGGATGCCTCGCCCGGATTAATCCCTGCTGCCTTGACATGAACAAGGGCTTGCCCCGAACCCGGCACAGGTTGCTCAACATCAACGACCTGCAAGACATCTATCTCGCCATATCGATCAAATCTAACTGCTTTAGGCATTTTTCTACTCCTCTTTCTCATCTCTCATCCGATTTTTTATCGTCTATAGCTACTATATCCGAAGAATGTATATCTTGTAAGAAGGAACCAAAAGGTGATAGAGTTACCATATGGAAACCACACAACAAACACAGCCTGATATCTTCCAGGCGAACTGCCTATCGCGGCATGTGCTCCAATTGATCGCTGACCAGTGGACGCCTCTAGTCATCTATGCATTGGAAGAGGGCACAATGCGTTTTGGGCAGTTGCTCAAGCGGATCGATGGCATCTCAAAAAAGATGCTGACGCAGACACTGCGCACGATGGAACGCAATGGCCTGGTACAGCGCGTCGTCTATCCTGTCGTGCCGCCGGTCGTAGAGTATTCTCTCACGCCACTGGGACAGACGCTGCGGGAACCAATGGAAGTGCTAAGAAACTGGGCATATGGGCATTTGCAGGAAGTCGCGCACGCTCAAACGACCTATGATCAGCGCGATCACACGCCTCTCCAGGAAGCAACAGCGTCACTCGTTCAACAGCGCTAGCACAGACTCGAAGGGCACGAAGTTTGATGATGCTAATATAGACAAAATATTCAAATGAGGCTATACTAGTATCGTAAACTCGAGTACCCTTTTTAGTTGCATTCTGTTTAGAGTTCGATTGCTGCTTATCGTGTCTTCAAGGGGAGTACCACCAGATGGCCACAGGAACACTGCTGCCTACCACAAAATCTATTCCCACAAGAAAAGAGTTACCACTACTGGGGAGCGCAATTCCTTTTAGCACACGTAATGCCTATCTCCCCTTTGGAATTGGTGCGCATATCTGTGTTGGCAATCATTTTGCCATGTTAGAGGCACACCTCCTGATTGCCACAATCTCCCAACATGTCAGTCTGGAGCTCCTGACAAAAGAGGCTATTCAACCAGACGCCTCCCAGGGTCTTGCGTTACGAACCGATCGCAAGGTCATGATGAAAATACACAAGTTTTGAGAAGCGTGCATACATGCTTGTATTACCGACGCGCTGATGCCCTTTAAAAAATTGATGTGGGTATCAATATGATAGACCAAATAGGATCAGGGTAGGGAAGCCATTCATTATTCCAGGGATGCCATCGCGCTGCATCGGCCTGTCATCGGGCACGGAATAATGAATGGCTTCCCTACCCTGATCCTATTTTGCCACTATGATGAGTTCGCGACTGTTGGACACCTCTATCGTGGCATTGAGCATGGCTTCCAGCATCTCGTGGAAAAACAGGGCGAACAACATCTTTTCATCGGCCCCCCTCAAGCTCAGGCAACACAATTGATATGATGTTTATGGTCATGAGACCTGTTGGCATTCTGCTGACAGCCCTACCAGTCAGTCGGTCCCCATCTTCCGGGGGTGATGGCGGGTGCCAGCTTAGAGACCTATCGATTAGGCGGCCATCCCTTACCTCACCACTATGGGGCATGGGTGATCATTCATGAACGGCTCATTGAGTTGGGGGATTTCTGTGCCGAACTGGAAAGCAACCAGTCGGTCACGTTAGACCTGGCCACAATTGAGCTTCAACTACGCCAACTCGCTGATCGTCTGCTTCCTTTCATGGATCATGGAGCACAAGCGGCACCAATCCCATCATAGCATATGTGATAATTTAAATTTTATGGGAGATCATCAGGAGTGTAGAAGTCCTGGTGATAAAAGAAATTCCACAACAACTCTGCACTATTCACATGCGTTGCCATTTTTCCAACCAGAAAAGCGGCTTTTTTGTATGGGTTGGGCACAACATGACCTCCACCCTTAATGGAAACGAGTGTGACAGGGTATTTCCCAGCCTCTTTATATTCTTCAAACGTCACCTTCAGCACGTTCTTCCCCTCCGGTTCAAGTGCCCTCGTGGTAGACTGTGCATCTATATGATTGCGCAGCGCATAATAGTGAGCGGTTTCGCGTGCCGACAGGCCGAGTCCACGAGGATTCAATCCCCATAGACTCGCCACGCCCCCGTTGTAGGGGACGATTGGATCGGATGTGCCATGAATAATCAAGATCGGGAGCGACGTTTCCTCTGGGACAAGGATGAAAAGCGATGCTGATTTCTGCGGCACTGCTGGCCGCACGACCGTATAGCTTCTACTCCTTGCTTGTATTTGCAGGGTATGTCGACTAACCGCAATATCCTGCAAGCGCAATGATTTTTTACTGAACATACTTGCCTACCTCATATTTGTTTCAAGTCAGTGGGCGAATGAAAAGATGAGACCTCATAGTATTCTCCCCTTGCAAGATCACCCTTTCAAGACGCACACGGACGTGCTATACTTGCTGACAAAGCAATCACTAATGAACAGAGCGTTCACTTTATATGACTCCCTTATTGTAAGGCACATAGATGGGTTGAAGCAAGCAAACATGAGCGTGGTGGAGTTGTCGAACACAAGTACCCCATGTGTTCATTATTGAACAGGAGCAAAAAGATGAATGGAAATCAACGCCTGGATCGTCGCGTCCAACGTACACGCCCACTGCTTCAAGGAGCACTCTTTGATCTGGTCATCGAACGTAGCTATGAATGCATCACGATTGCCGATATTACGGAGCGTGCCAATCTGGGAAGGACGACGTTTTATCTGCATTATCGCGACAAACAGGACTTACTACAAGAAAGTATCAAGGCCCTCTTGTACGATCTACAGATTGATGTGGAACCTGACACACAAGAGACATGCACCTATTCCATGGTAAGCATCCGGATTTTCCAGCATGTCGCACGACGGCACCAGTTATATCAAGCCATGCTCAAAGAAGCGGGACCAACCAGGACCATCGAGGACGTGATGCGAACCTATTTTACCGACCTGTGCCAACGTTTTCTACAAGAAGGCTGGTTGAACCTGGAAGGCCCCCCATCCATAAGTAGTGAAATCATCGCCGTCCATGCCGCAGGATCACTGCTCGGCTTACTCTCCTGGTGGCTTAATCAAGAGGCCACCTTTTCTGCTGAGGACATGGGAATGATCTATTGTCAATTGATGGCGAAGGAAATATAGCAACTTTCCCTATAATGGCCGCACGTCGTCAGGAGATAGACCTCTCATTGCATTGAACCTGCGAAAGGAGCACGAATTATGGTAATCCCGCGTTCCTCATAAGGTGCAAGCACTTCTGGCTCGATCGAACAATCGGTCACTAAATAGGTCAAGGTACTCAATGGGCCAATCACAAAAAGACGCAGATGAAGGAAATCGCAATGTCAAGAAATTCCAATCAGGCCACGCCACTGTCGCTGCGGTCGGCTCGCTGGAGCACGAGCCTGCTTTTTTTCCTCAATGGAATAATTATTGCCACCTGGGCAACACGAATTCCAGCGGTGCAGGCCAGGCTCATGCTTAGCACCAGCGAACTGGGTATCGCCTTGCTCGGAACAGCATGTGGAGCACTGGCTGCGATGAATCTAGCGGGTTATCTGGCGGCACGCTTTGGCAGTCGGCCCGTTACGGTGATCGCCGCGATAAGCCTGTGCCTGACGCTTCCCCTGCTGGCACTTGTACCAACGCTACCGGTCCTGGTGGGAACCCTCGCGCTCTTTGGGGCAACTAATGGATCGATGGATGTCGCGATGAATGCGCAAGGGGTCGCTGTCGAACGACACTACAACCGACCCATCCTCAATTCGTTCCACGCTTGCTATAGTCTTGGTGGTCTCGTTGGTGCACTTGCCGGTGGGCTGGCAGCCTCTTACAACATTGCCCTTTTGCCACATTTTCTCGGCATCGCACTCTTCTGTGCCATTCTGACACTCTCTGTTGCACGTTCCCTGCTACCAGTTGAGGCAGAGGCACAGGGAACGGTTGTCGCATTTGCCCGTCCCACGCGTGCAATTCTTGCCCTGGGTCTGGTAGCTTTCTGTGTAGTACTTGGGGAAGGGGCAATAGCCGACTGGAGCGCCATCTATCTCAACGGAACTCTCCGTACAGGAGCCGGACTAGCTGCAGCCGGCTATGCCGCCTTCTCGGTGGTGATGGCTATAGGCAGAGGGGTGGGAGATCAACTTACGACGCACCTTGGAGCAAGGACCATGATGCAACTGGGAGGACTCGTGGCTGCGATAGGACTTACGCTCGCTCTCGTTGTCACCTGGATTCCAATCGTTCTTCTCGGTTTTTGCCTGGTTGGCGCGGGTTTTTCCGTGGTGTTCCCTCTCACACTAAGCGCGGCTGGCAGTGTCTCGAAGCAGGCGACTGGCACGGCGATTGCGGCAGTTGCTACCTGCGGATATGTCGGCTTTCTGGTTGGACCCCCTGTCATTGGATTTGTTGCGGATGCCTTGAGTCTACGCATTGCCCTCGGTTTTGTCGTCGTGTTGAGCCTGTGTGCGGCTCTATGCGCCCGTGCAGTAGGCAGAGACAAACCGACAGCGAACAGTCAGGTTCACGAGCTTATTGAACGTTCTGAAGTATTGTAGGGGAGCCATTTTTAATCCCGTGCTCACCTGCGTCGAGGGCAAGAATGAAG
>JACDAE010000586.1 GCA_013695595.1 Ktedonobacteraceae bacterium
CCTTTCTTGAGCCTCTCAATGCGTCGATTTTCAGCAGTTTCTCCTTTTTAGTATACCGTATGACGGTCATTTTCGCAAATCGTTTTTTGTCCAAAAAGGGGGGGGATTTGCGAAAAGTTTTACCTGACTTTATAACACATAGACGTACTTTACAGGCACATAATTCCACAAAATCCTCCCCTCAGGTGGCTCCGGCGTCCGATTTGCGAAACGAAGGACCTGGAGCCTTCTTTTAAGAGGGTATGAGCTATACTACGTCATTGCAGAAACGCCGAAATTCACAGGTCACACAACGCCCCTGTGCGACAGGTGGATCCGGCATCTCCTGACGCTCTACCAATTGGCGAATACTGGCAATGGTCTGCAACACTTTTTTGCGCAATGCAGGCGTTATCGAAACAACCTCCGCAGACTTCAACGGAATAGAGTAGATAAAGCCTCGTTTCACCGGAATGTTCCAGGCCTCTTCCAACAACAGAGCGTAGGCCGCAAGTTGTAATTTGAAATGCGCTCCAGCCTTTTGTTCGGAATATTTATACTCGACAACAATGCCTTCAGCACCAACAGCCGCACGTGATGGGGTTGCAATTGCCAGATCGATACGCGCGACAAGGCCAAGTGTCTCCGATTGGAGTGCAAGATGAAAGAAACGTTCACCCTCCTTTAACTGATAGTGGCGCAGGCTCCGTCTCTCTTCACGATCCTCCTCCTCCATGTGCTGCCGAATACCTTCTTCCATCAAGACAGTCGTCGGGCGTATCGTGGGCAAGCAATAGCGATAGAAGACGATACGCGGACAATACGTATATTGCTTGATATCCGTTACTTCCAGAAGCCACGTTGTCATCTCACACCACCTCCTCAGTGCGGGCCATAACGCGTCGTGCCAACCAACTTTTCTCGTCGAGAGGATAGAGTTGGACGCTCGCTGCATGCTTTCCCACCCGACGCTCAATCAGGAGCCAGAGTTCACGCTGATGCGTCTTATTTAATTCGCCGAAGAAGGCACTATATTGTACGCGCTCCAGACCATAATCCAGACAGGCATCTGCAACCTTTGTACGTACACCATCATGAGGGATATCATAGATCAACAGATAACGCATAGATCACCTCCTCCTTACCAACCAGCAACAAACGGTTCGTAGCTTGCACGATCGTTGCGTAAGAAGAGTGCAAGATGACGCGCCTGGCTCTGAAGAATAAAACGGAGGGCTTGACGTTTCTTTTCATAGGATTCGCTACTCTCCAGACGCTCGATGACCTTTTCTGCTATCTTCTTACGCGTAGTTTCGGTGAGCAGACCTTCTTCATCTTGCTCTAAAGGTACGTGCTTATTCACCAGGGCGATAATAGCACGGTCAACGATTGTCTGGCGAAACTCTTCGATACAATCAAGCACGAGACTTGGTTTACCAGGACGGTCGGTATGGAGAAAGCCACCAAATGGATCAAGACCTGCCAGTGTTAATGCATATTCGACTTGCCCATAGAGAATACCGTACCCATAATTCAAGGCAGAATTGAAGGGGTCGGTCGCCCCTTGCGTCTCACGCCCCGGCCACTCCAGTTCATTTGGGATAATACGCGCAACCATTGCCCAGTAGCGTTGTGCAGCACGACCCTCAATAGAGAGGATCTGCTCACGAATATCGTCGATCCTTTCCGCATTGAGTTGTTCTAGATCGTGGATGAAGTCCCGCATTCCAAGCGCGACGAGCATCAGTTCTTCATACAGCGCGACATTGGTTTCTTTGCGATATTTGGCCATATAGCGCAACAGGTTGGCCTGGTTCTCCAATTTACCCGTCACAAATGCTCGGACGACAGCCACACCTGTTTTGTGTTCGTATGCCAGAAGTTGGGCACGACGCGTGATAACCGTTCCCGTTAAGCCTGCAGAGTAGAGACTGGCAAAGGCTGTCCCACGCCCACTCACGAAATGAATTGGGATGCCTTCTTCACTACAGGTACGAATGACATCGCTGGAGATGCCAACCCCTCCAGCGACAATGATCACCTGCTTGAGGTGGATCAGTGGCACCTCCGTCACCGTTTTCTGCTGGCATGTGACGCGCAGGCGTCCTTGATGTTTTCCGACAAACGAGCCTTTACCCTCTACGACTAATTCCATTGTAGCCTCTTCTTCTATAAAAATGCGACAGCACAACAATTTGTACCTTTAGAAGAGAGTCTACAAAAAAATACCGCAGTTTTTGCGGTATTTTTGCGGAATGAGCGCAATATATCGACATCACACGAGATTTTCTATCCTATACCAGCCATTCCCTTTCACACAGTTCTTTCCCACATGAATAAGCTCACCCCAGATAAGCAGCTCAAGAAATGGAGTCAGGTCCCCGGCAAAGGTTGCACACCCCATAAAGCCACCAAGGGGAGAACTCTGGCGTGTACGTCGAGAGTAACTGCTCAATTCTTCCCAATGGGTTGCATCTTCGATACAACGAACCTGTGCGGCAAGATCAACATAGCGTTTTCTTTCATCAAAGGATTGCTCCTGCCCATTGCCATATTCAACCCGAAGGGCACTGAAGCGTTCAAGCAAACGGTGCAGTAGAGGGCGAAACGCGATCTGGCCGACGACGTGTTCCTGATCCTTCAGACGTATTGGCGTGAGAAAGTTGAGCGTGATCTTTTCTTTCGCCAATGTCCCTGCCTTTGCGCTCACATCTGCGGCAGTCACGGAAAGCGCAGAGACACCAACCTGCGCTTTCCCGGCCTGGTAAATCGTCTGACGCTCCCCATGAAGAGGATGATAGCTTTCAACCTGCTTGACCTTAAAACGTCCACGTTTGCCACCCTGCATTCTTTTTCCCAGACCAGCCATCTCAAACGCCGTGAGCGAGAGCATAATATAAGGTAAGAGCTGGATGATGTTTCCGAAGAGCGTCAGGCCAAACGCGAGCCGTTCACCGGGCGCATAGTATCGTGACCCTTCAAGGGGTGGAATAATCACATAAGGGCGTGGAATGTCTCGTCCACGCGGGTTTTCCTCGCGCAATGGAGCCACAAGCGAACTGACTGGGCATAGAGTATTGAGAGGACAATCCGCACAGGTAGGAACTGCCCGATTGGTGCAAAAGCGTCCCCACACCGCTTCAAAGAGACTCCCACGCAGGGCCGACCCACTATGCTCATCAAGTTCCAGAGGCGTCACCACCTCCGTTATGAAAAGCAAGTGGTGCGTGACCAGATCATCCATCCTCTTCCTCCAATTCTTGTTGTGCGTACTGATACCAGCTATAACTACGACTGGAACGCGTGAGATGATAGGGCAACACAACATGGCGTATGATACGCTCTTTCCCCAGGGTGATGCGCTCCGTACTGTAAATGTTGGCACGTTGAAATGTCAAACTTTTCCCACAATCATCAAGCATCTGCAACGTTCCCTGCAACGAGAACGGCTGTTGCCCGTCAGGAGTCAAGTCCACGAAACGCTCCCCAGGCAACACATCTCGGAAGCATGGCCGCTTGAGAAGCTGAATGAAGCCGCCACGCTTTCCCAGATAGTTTATGCCTGAGAGCAGGAGTGGTAGCTCTTCCGGAAAGGCTACTCCGGCGGGCATACTCAGCGCAACCTGGAACGAATCGCGATATTGGACATATTCGCGGTAGGCGATTGTGGGATAGAACGGATACTGTCCTTTCTCCATACGCTCTGCCAGTTTCTCATGGCGACGCGCCTCGAAATCTTCAGGTGTTTCATCTGGTTTCTTCGCATCCTTGGACTCGACGGGACGGCGAATCTTGCTAAATCCCTTCATCACCACAAGATCTTGCGGCATCTCTAGCGCAATGGAGAGATCGCGCAACGCTGGGAACAGACGCTCTCCAACGCTAAGCCCCAGCGTGCGAATGGCCACATCCAGCAGCGCCATTTTGATCGCATAGGGTGTGGGGACAAGTAATGTCTTGCCCCCTGATGATGTCGCTGCCGCTGGCTTCAGCGAGAACGGTGCTACTGGGAGGTAGCGTGCGACAATCCACATAGGTCTTCTTCCTTTATATGCTGCATAGATTAGCGTCCCACATTGAGCGCAAATGGCGAACTCGAGTCGATCAGGGTCCGCATCTGGGTCGCAAAGCCGCTGACCGTCTCGAATGGGTAGGTAGACACCTCCGCTGGCGACTGATCCCCATTGAGAGCATCTGCGATCTCTTTTGCCTGTGTGCGATACTCTTCGGCATCATCGGGGCCACCAACTAGCGGACTAATCAAGGGAGATGGAGTCATCCCCAGGCTGGTGGTGATGATTCCTTGTAGCGCAACGAGATGCGGCAATTGTGTTGAGCGCATTGCACCGTTCAGCTCGATAAACGTGTGCAGTAAGCTTTGCAGGAGCAAGGAGGCACGGAGTTGGCGCTCTTCAGGCGTGATTGCGTATTCCTGTTTGATATCGTTATAACCGATGCGCGAGAGTTCCAGGTGACATACGATCGCATAGATACCACTGGAGGCAGGCCGATGAAAGATACTTTGTCCCAGGTTCGCTCCAGTCTTTTGTCCTTCGGCGTCTTCCGCTCGCTTCTCACTTCCCCGTTCTGAGACATATTTCACATGCAGATACGTATCGGTCTCCACTCTCCCTGGCAGACCAAGAACCCAGCCAAACTCGCTAATCGATTTACGCGGTGTGGAACGCCCCTCTGTCACGAGAATACCCGCCACATCGTCAATGGCGCAGGTCTGGAGCATCTGATCAACAAATTCCGCATCATTTTTGCTTGCGTTCTTCATAAATTCTTTGTCGGCATTGATGCGGTTTGCGTTAAAGCGCTGACAACTCTGACACAGTGAAATCTCGTGTGCCCGTGCATGATGATAAAAATGCTCCATCAAGACATGTTTGAGCATATCGCCGGAGATCGCATTGACGCTATGCAATTGACCATCATGTCCAACGATCTCGACCTTGCGTGTCTGGATCTGGTTGCCTTCGCCACCTTCATTGTTGAGGCTGTGCATGTTGAGTGTCGCACGTGCGGCAATAGAAAGGGATGCTATTGGGGTTGTCATACTTAAAACCTCTTTCTTCATTTAGGAAACTGTTATCCTTTAACATTTAAAGGATTGCTATTGGCATCTGTCGTTTTACTGGTTCCCAAACTATCGTCTTCGGAAGTCTGAGACCGCTTTTTTTTAGAGACTCTTTCATCATCAAAAGCATATCCATACGCGACGAGCAGAGAACCAACTAATTCCGATCCGAACTCTTCAACAAGTTTGGCAAGGCTAGCAATACTAGACTTAGAAACACTAAAGCGTAAGTAAGGTTTTTTTCCATCTTCCGCTTCTAATTTTTTCTTTAACCTATTAGCAGCTTTCTCCTCTTCTCTTGCTGTTTCAGCGTTATAAAGATGGAGGAATTTACTAAGAGCTGTCATAAAGTCGTCTTCGGAACGGGCTTGACGCATCAACTCCTGGCCAAGACTATAACGAATTTCATATGTATGATCATCACGGTGCGAATCATTGTATTGGGCGTTGACCGTTGCTTCACGAATAGCATTCGCTATCTGCTGAAAACCGTCATCTTCTATGATACGCGTGTATTTCGACTCGTTTTTACGATCATTCATAAGTATCTTCTCCAATCCAATCGTTGTTAACTGAGGCATGTAGCGATCTTTTCGTCGTGCACTCATGAGATAGCCGCTATATGCCGTTGTAAAATTCCAAAAAGGTCGTAGATCGTTCCCAGAGAGGAAGTCACGATAGAAACGTAGCAGTTCGTATTCTTCTGAGCCTTCCTCGCCTTTATTGTTGCGAATATGTTGGATGATGTTGATATGTTCATCCAATAGCGCCTCTGCATCACGCACTAGAGCGCTATTCTCTAGTTTCGGAAGCCATTCAGGCAGGTGAAGATCCGAAACGTTCATCGTCGCATAGGCGCTGCCCAGATCTTTATAAAACGTCACTTCAAAGCCTTGAGCAATGCTATTAATCTTGCGCCGGTTCCACCTTTTTACCGTCGCATTTTCCTCGTACAACGCTTTGTATTGCTGCACAAAAATCTGAGCCAGACGCAGTGAAGCCAGAATATCGAGCTTGACAGCACTACTGGGCCAGAGTACGGCTCGCAATGTCCGCATGGTTGCCTGCAATATGTTCAGTTCAATCTTTTTGGGCTGGAGCACATAGGTTTTACGATCCTTGCTCTCTTTGATAACCAGGGGAGCTGCGGCCTCCATAAAACCGCGAAACTTGAGCAATTCCAGGAGCCAGAAACTATCTTGATTGCCGATGGTCAGTTCCCGTGCCTTAGCGCGATTCGCTCCCTTCCCCGTTGTCGGATTGATAATCTGGAGCGCCGAGACCAGTGCCTTGCCTTTGATATTCTCCTTTTTTGCCATTTCCTGCCAGGCCGTAATCGCAGCAGTGACATCGTTGTCAGGTTCGCTAAAGAGATGTAGAAGAAGCTCAAGATGGAGTTGTTTCTGTCCTTCTGTCAAATCCATCCAGCGTTGCACCAGTTCGTTAAAGGTCCCGGCAATCTTCATCATATTGATTGTCTGGTAATGGCTTAAACGCGTATCTGGTTCTGGTATCTCTCCTAACTCCGGGGCTTTTTTCAGCCGTGCTTCGGGTGTCTGAAGATTTCTGGGTAGTGCCTTTACTCGTTCCCGATAGATACGACTATTCTCCATCGCCAAATCATAATCGAAACCTGCAATCATCTCACTACTCGCACCTTTTTTCGTCAGCTTCTCTCGTTGCCGACCAGAATTGAAGGGTGAGAGAAGGGTAATCTCAGACAAATTGAGCGTTTCGAGCGCTCCCAGCGGCTGAGGAAGTTCGGTAGCATAGCATGAACCCATGTCGCTGATGAAGATATCGCTAGTTGTTTCATATTGTTGCAGGTAGATTTCAGCCAGATAGGAAGCGAAACCTACAGCAAGAAGGGTATCAGCAGATGTGCTACTCATCTTGTCCACATAAAAAAAATGTGCGTCCATATTCCTCCTGAGGGATGGCCGTTGACAGTCAGGTCCCCAATATCCGAAAATGATACCAAGGACCTGGCTGTGTTACTAAGACATTGTGTTTCTGCCATTCTATTGTCTGGTACACAATAGAATAACTACACTAACGCAAGTCCCTGCCATGAATCGTCCTTGACATAGGAATATTTACCAGATATAAGGCACTTTACTCGTTTTCGCCAATTATCTGGTCCAATATCTTCTTTATCTTTGTCAGTAGGATATGCGAGTGCTGCGCTCGCATATCCACAATCCATTTTTTGCATCGAATAACGGATTGCATCATCGATGTCCGAAACACGTGGTGCAATACACACTACATCGGGTTGGCGAGAAGTTGATCTACGCCAAAGCATGACCTTGTAGGCCATATATACCTCCTAATATGATATAATTTAGACGATGTTTTCTTACAACACCGTCCGGGTGTAACGACCTTCCCGTATTGAGAATTATATGGGGTATGCCTTCTTTTTGTCAAGTGCAGATATTTATGATATATTTTTAGGAGAAAGCCCGTTGTAGGGTACTGCAAGGGACGATGTTGTAAGTTACATCTTGTCACTCCTTTATATGCCCGTAAGAGGGTACTATTAAACCTTACCAACGTATTCCTGCGCGTTGATCGGCCAAGCGTAGAGCACGCACAATCACGAAGTACAACCATGTCTCCAATTCTTTCAACCCGCCCCGCGTGGGTGTGGTTACCATATCATCAAGTTTTGTATGCTCAGTCTTTGTTTCAAGGCAAGAAAGATCATAGTGCCAGGGGGCATTCCGTTTCACCATCTCAAAAACCCCGCGTATCGCATCTATCGCCCCTGGAGCCAACACTGCATCGCCACATTCATGAGCCTGAGGCGTGTGATGACGAGCGATGGCAGCACAGGTGGCATAGAAGAGCGGCGCTAATTTACTCTCAGGACCATCCACGCCAAGACTATCAGCAATCACATTGATCCCAAACATCACACTTTCGCAGGCATGATTCGGCCTCTTTTGCTTCATCGAGTTCTGCAATTTCCACTGTTCTCTCGAATAATCAAAATCGGTTTTGGCGAAGAAGAACGGTCCTGAAGGGATGGAAGAGGTGTCGATTCCTTCTTGTACTAACAGATGTTCCCATGTATGTGCCCATTGCTGCCAGGACTCGCTCAACTTTCCCAGATCGTGACAGGCAATAGCCAGGCGGATGGCATGATCGATAGCCCCTGTCGGAAAATCCATCAGTTTCTCAAGTCTGGTCGTAACATAGCGCATATTGGCCCGAATCCCTCCAGCATCGTAGGAATACGCCTTCATCAGGCCACCGATATGTTGTTGATAGCTCTCAACTTTGATGGCATTCCATTTGGGCTTTTTACGCTCTCCATCCTCTGGCGGCGTACTCTCGTAGCCAATTGACTCTATCAGTAGGCGTTCATCCAGCAAAACAAAACCGAGTTCCTCGTGATAGGTCGCAAGTTTTGGATGTAACACGATCATAAGGGTTTGAGCCAAGGTTTTCGTTAACGCATCTGTATTTCCTGTTGTCACGATCGGATCCCAACGGTATTGTGCCTTTCGCCTGCTATCAACCTCTCTTTCTTCGCTCTCTGGTATTAAAACAGCTTGCCGACCGACCCACTCCACATCAGGGAGATTTGCCACACGCTCTTCCAGGATCTGCCAGCGACTGGCCAGTGATGCCGGATGCAGCGCAAAACTTTGCCAGCGCCACGGCTCCTCCTTGATTTCATCATTAGGATTAGTATGAATCAGGATCTGTACCTGAGAAACATCACGAATAAGAGAAGTGACAATACTACGCTCATTTGTGCAAAAGCTCTCAAAGATCCTCTTCTTAATCACATTTTGCTTGTTATAATTCGCAAGCAGTTTCTTGTCTTCCTCTGTATGTACCTCATCAATCAAGGCCTGTTCTTCCTTGAAGCCGATTTCTTGCTGGGGGCTGAGTTTGTGTAGAGCTGCCAGTGTCTTCTCACAAAGTTCTTTCCGATAGGGCAGCATTGTAACAGGCCTTCCCTCGGCATCCTGCTCTGGCAATTCGTAGACGATGACGCGTCCTTCTTGTTGTGCAAAACGAGCGCAACGGCCCGCCCGCTGAATGAGACTATTCGCATGTGCAATCTCTGTGTGTAGCGTCTCGACGGAGATATCCAGGCCAACCTCAACAACCTGTGTGGCGACGACGATGAGATTTTTGCCATAATAGTGCCCATCTTTCCACCCATAGCGCTCCTCGCCATCCCAGGTTTCGGGTGCCTGTCCCAATTCGTGCATAATAGTATTGGAGCGTTGCGTGCGATCAGCTTCCGTTAGACGACTATGCAACAGGATTACCTCGATCCCAGCTTGCTCTGCACGTTGTTTCAGTTCCCAATAGCGTTGCTGTGCTCGTAACACAGTGTTACAAATTACCAGCGAGCAGTGCTGATGTTGCGCAAGAATAGTCTCGGCGCTCATCTCCACAGAGGCAACTTCAAAGGTGCGTTTTCTGCCACTGGCAATCTGTTGTAGCTCTTCTGGATCATCAACCTTTACAACAACCGCATCAAGCAATGTAGCTAATTCATCAACCAGTGTTGTTGAGAAGGTCGCCGTCATCAAGACAAAACGCGTAACTGAGTTGAGCATGCGCAACATCGTCAACGCAGTGGTTCTAGCACCCAGGATATCCACGCCTTCCTTCAAAAGTGGGTATAGATGAAACTCATCAAGAACAAGGTAAGAGCCAACAACCGCACCAACATTGAGGTTGAGACGGCCTCCATCGACACCATACGGAACCGCCAGGAAACTTGCCAGCAACTGATCAATCGTGCAAAAGGTGAGCAAGGCTTCCAATTGCGGATCGTGTGGTTGCTCGCCAGTTTGCAATGAGACCGGCTCACGTTTGAGCTTGTCGTAGTAGATCTCTGTCAGGCGTCTTCCCTTTTTTTGGTCAACAGATTTTATCCTTTCACGAAACTTCTCATAAAACTGGTTAGATAGCACACGCATTGGTGTGGCATAGAGGCAAGTGCGTGGAAGCCAGTCTTCATCTTGCGCAAGACATTGGATATACGGCAAAAGAGCAGCATCGGTCTTACCAGAACCAGTTGGAGCTTGAAGGATAACACTCTTTTTCTCCTCTTGTAAGATTTTCAGCATCTTGCGCTGAAAGGGCCGTGGTTCATAGTTTTGTTTCTGAGACATATTATTCCTTTCCAAAAAAGGTACCAAACAAGTCTTCATCGATCTCGCCTGCTGTGGCAGGTCCATCCAGGTCGATTCCATAAGTGTGAGCAGAGCGGCGAATATCCTCAATCATTTTGTCTCGTAAGTCCTGAGGTTCCAGGACTTCGCAGTCTGGTCCCCAACCACGTATCCAGTTCTCGATCTCCAGCGTATCGCCAATGATCATAGTCATTTCGCAGCCTTCTTCTGTATCTGTAATCTTTTGAGTTGAGTGCCAGAGTGTCTCTTTCAGGCGTGTCACGACCCTACTTGTGAAGCGCAACCGCAGTGTAACGGGTTCTTTGTCACCAAACATGACAACCCAGGCTTTTTTGAGCAATTCTGGTCCATCAAAGTCTGTCGGAATATCAAATGGTTCGTCTTTGAGCAACTCGGCACGTTCGATACGTTCTAGCTTTAATGTTAGCCGTTTGCCTGGTGGAGTGGCATAACCGATGATGTAGATCGTGCGCCCAATTCCAGTTGGTTCAAACAGGTAGGGGTCAAACTTGCATTTGAACGTTTTGCCTTCGGCGGTGGTATAGCGTAACTGCACACGATGTTGTGTCACCCATCCAATAGCGAGTGCTTCAAAAATGGCAGAACGATCTGGTTGATTCTGCTGCCTCTCTTTCGCAATCTCCACAATTTTATGTTGGTGAGTTGCGACCTTGTCAGGCAGCGCACTAACGATCTTGAGGAGCGCCTGTGTCACATGAACATTCCGCTCATCGTGAATCTGAGAGAGGAGCCGCCCAGCGACTGAGAGTGCGGTCGCTTCAGAAAACGTCAGTGTAATGGCGGGTAGCGACAAAGCAAATGTATGATCCTCCATCAAAACCCAGAAACGGCCCTCCTTTACGAGAGGTAAGCGCCCGGTAGTCTCAAGATTACTCAGGTAGCGTAGAGCTGTATCCTCACTTACATTCAGGTTCGTTGCAATTTCCGGTGTTGTGAAGCGTCGCTTAGGATTATTCCAGAAAAGCAATCGTAATTCGTCCAGACGATCGGATTTATTATTCGCATCTGATTTAGGCATCGTGTTTTACCTCCTGAAGACAAGTATAAGAAAAAAAACCGCAGGGATTGCGGGAAAATCGGAGGTTTGGGACAAATACTGAGTGAAAACGACGATCTGACCAAATTCCACAATACCATCACCCCTCTCCATAAGAAGTCCAGAAAATATCTGCAAACATCTATGTAAGACGAATGAGCACACTTTTTGTAAAAGAAAACGCTTAAAGATGAGTAAACTGTAATGATACTGTACAGATTACTCTTTTGCTGGCGTGGTTATTTGTGGTGGGGGAGAGAAATAGCATTTGGAAATTGTTGCTATATTGCAGTACTTTCTAACGGGCATATCCCTCTACAACCGATAAGCATGGTGTTCTTCCTGCGCTCTTGGCATGCATTGCAGTACCCTCTATCGGGCTTATTCCTCTACAGCTTGCCGTTTCTGCTTCCTTGCCAGTAAAGAGCTTTACCCTTGCAGTACCCTCTATCGGGCCAATCCCTCTACAGCGGCTATACTTTTTTTTTGCGTGCTGTACTTGCGCGTTCTTGCAGTACCCTCTATCGGGCCAATCCCTCTACAGGGATACGATACAAACGGAAACCATTGTTAAGCGGCTATCTTGCAGTACCCTCTATCGGGCCAATCCCTCTACAGG
>JACDAE010000374.1 GCA_013695595.1 Ktedonobacteraceae bacterium
CAGACGCATCTCGCCGGTTCACTTGATATGCTGATTGAAGAGTATGCCAGATACTCCGAGGTTCAGCAAAAGATGCAAGAACTGATCGACCAGTTTGTTGAAATGCAAGATGAACTAAGAGCCTGTAATAATACTCTTAGCACTTTACGTTCGATGTTGTTGACTGAAATGCAGGTTGAACGCTCATTACCCACTTCTCATCGCGTGCATCAAAATGTGAGACAATCTTCTCAAGAGGACAGGGCGGCCAATCCAACGCTGTATGCCGTCTGCCTCGGCCCTTTCGAGGTAAGGCGTCTGGGGTCTCCTATTACCCTTTGTTCCAATCGCAATGGACAGGCTATTCTACGATATCTGATAGCCCGACCTGATCATAGCGCGACGACAGATACCCTGATGAACATTCTATGGCCAGATGATATCGAAGAGGTCGCATTGCGCAAGCTGCATGTGACGATGAGCATTCTGCGCCGTTCTCTCCAGACAGGGTATGATGTGCAAGAAAAGTATATCTTGCATAAGCATGGTATCTATCAGCTCAATCCGGCGATCCCTTTACGCACGGATTTCGAGGAGTTTCTGCGCCTCTATACATTGGGACGTAAGGAAGGAGGGGAAGCAGCAGCATATTATTATGAAAAAGCGTGTCCGCTCTATACGCGCCCCTTTCTTATGGAGGATCTGTATATGGACTGGTCCTTTCCTTTACGAGAACAACTGCGCCAGATCCATCTAGAGATTTGCAGCACATTGACCTCACACTACTTCGGGAAACGTGCCTATGAGACGGCGGGGCAATGGGCGGCGATGATTCTTGGCGAAAATCCCTGTGATGAGCCTGCATACCGCCAACTGATGCGTATCTACGCCCTGGCCGGCAGGCGTGATGATGCCATACGCCAGTACCAACGGTGCCAGCAGGTGCTACGCGACGAATTGAACCTGGCACCGATGCCTGAGACAGTGACACTCTACAAGACTATCCTGCGTGGTGAACTCAGTGAGTAGAATATCCATCTTTTTGCGAATCCTTCACATTACGCCACACCCCTATTTTTGAACAGCAGAGCTTCCGCTTCCTCATTTGTAGATTAAGTATAGAGCCCTTATAGAGCTTTTGTAAAGTGCCGTATGGTACCTTAATAAGGAGGAGATACGTCACTTAGAAAGGAAGCGGACAATGATGAAGCGCACTGCATTTCAGGTAGGTAGTAGGATACGCATCGCAAGTTACAATCCCTTTAGAGGTTTGACGGGTACGATACGTACCGTGCATGAGATGCCTGACCTGGACGAACCTTTTTGTTTTTACCTGATCGCTCTAGAAGGATCATATGTTAAGGAAGCCGTCTGGTTTCAGTATGAGGAGGTCGAGTCAGTTTCTGCGCAAGAATTTGATTATGTTCAGAATATATCGATCCAGGCAGAATCAAAAGATGTGTAGTGAGCGGTGCGGTGTAGACCACGCGTAGAGTTCTTCTAAAGTGTACGTAAAGTGGCCCATGCTATGCTACGTGGGAAGCGGTGGTGAGGAGACGCAGACATGCGTTTGTCTGCTTATCCCTCTATCAGTCGCACGTAGAGAGTGATTGTACATCTGAAAAAGTTAGCGACTCTAAGGAAACGGGGTGGCCTGATGACCAAAAAGATCCTGGTTGTATTATCGGAGTGGGGATATTGGGGTGAAGAGCTTGTCGGTCCTTTAGAGACATTTGATGCCGCTGGATACGAGAGCACGTTTGCGACTCCAACGGGAAGGCGTCCAGTTCCATTGCCTCCTAGTGTTGACCCAGATTTCGTAGATCCGCCGCTTGGCAAACCTGTGACTACCAGGGAGATGGCAAATAAGGTTCGTGAGTTGGATCAGTCGGATCGACTGGATAACCCGCTGAACATTGCGAAGTGGTTGCCTGATCGGCCTTATTGGAGCTCTTCAAATTTCCTGCGTGAAATGGAGGCGTACAATAATGCGGTTGATCAAGTGCAGCGAGAGATCGAGCCATATGCGGGTATCTTTCTCGTCGGTGGGAGTGGTCCTATTGTTGATATGGCGAACAATCACCGCGTGCACGATCTTATACTCAGTTTTTATAAGAGCGGAAAGCCTGTTTCGGCGATCTGTTATGGTGTTGCCTGTCTTGCTTTTGCCCGTGATTTCATTCTCCGTAAGAGCATCATCTGGGGCAAGCATGTTACCGGCCATTGTAAAGAATATGATTACAAAGATGGGACGGGATTTGTCGGCAGTGATATCAATATGGGTCCTCCCCCGTATCCTCTGGAATACATCCTGCGTGATGCCACCGGTCCTGATGGGGCATACATTGGAAATTTCGGGCATGAACTCTCTGTAATCGTTGATTATCCATTTGTCACAGGCCGTTCGACCCACGATTCGTACGCAACCGGCGAGAGAGTCGTCGATGTGTTGGATCATGGAATGCAACGTTACGGCTGGTGAGCTGAGGAGAGCTGGAATCATGGCAGGCAAGACTGGACGCTTTGCGATCATTGAACAACTTCTCGCAGATGATATCCACTACATGTTTGGCAATCCTGGCACTGTAGAGCAGGGATTTCTGGACACGTTGAGTGACTATCCAGACTTCGAGTATATTCTGGCATTGCAGGAGACCGTAGCGTTAGCCATCGCTGATGGGTATGCGCGTGCGACGAAAAAGCCAACCATTGTACAGCTCCATAGTGGTGTTGGTCTGGGAAATGGGATTGGTATGATGTATCAGGCAAAACGTGGTCATGCGCCTCTCGTCATTATCAACGGAGAGTCTGGCCTGCAGTATGATGCAATGGATGCGCAGATGGCTGCGCACCTGGTGGAGATGGCTCGCCCGGTCACCAAATGGGCAACACGTGTTGTTCATCCATCTTCACTTTTACGCGTCTTGCGCAGAGCTATCAAGATGGCCGCCACTCCCCCCATGGGGCCGGTGTTTGTCTGCCTGCCAATGGATATCCTGGACGCCCTGAACGAAGAAGATGTGGTGCCAACATCTTTCCCTGTGACACGCGTGGCCCCGGAACCGGAGCAGATCGCGCAGGCCGCAGCTATGCTCGTGGGAGCGCAGAAGCCCATGATCATTATGGGCGATGGGGTAGCCGCTTCCGCTGCCCAGGCTGAACTCACCCATGTTGCTGAATGCATCGGTGCCGAAGTCTGGGGGGCCGACTCATCTGAAGTGAACATAAGTACGTTGCATCCCCTCTACAAGGATCAATTGGGACACATGTTTGGAGAGCATAGTCGCGCCATCATCTCACAGGCCGATGCCGTTCTGATCTGTGGCACCTATGTCTTTCCCGAAGTTTTCCCTGCTCTTTCTAACGTTTTTGCACCAGGTGCAAAGGTGATACATATCGACCTTGATGCCTATGAAGTTGCCAAAAACTTCCCCGTGGATCTTGGGCTGATCAGCGATCCGAAGATTACGCTTGGGCGCCTGGCGGTTGCGTTGGAAGAGAAGATGACTGCGGACCAGAAAGCGGCGGCGACAGCACGGATTGCTGTGCATGCGGCGGCGAAAGAGCAGGAAGTGGCCGTTCAACGCGAGAAGGACAGGGCACGGTACGATGCGGTGCCGCTGCATCCTTCACGTTTCATGGAAGAGTTAGCGAGCCAGATCCCGCCGGACGCGATCATTTTCGATGAGGCGCTGACAACGACGCCCGATCTCGTACATTATCTTCCACCAACCGCGCCAGGGCACTATTTTCTGACGCGTGGTGGATCGTTAGGGGTTGGCATGCCTGGAGCAATTGGCCTCAAGGTCGCCAATCCACAGAACACGGTAATGAGTTTTAGTGGTGATGGGGGCAGCATGTACACGATCCAGGCGCTCTGGACTGCTGCGCACCACAAGATCGGGACAAAGTTTGTCATTTGCAACAATCATAGCTACAAACTGCTCAAACTCAACATTCAACAATATTGGCGTGAGCGTGCTCTGCCGGAGCGGGAATTCCCAGCTTCATTTGACCTCAGCACACCAGATATCCGTTTTGACGAGCTGGCACGTGCAATGGGGGTTCAGGCGGTACGAGTTACGACGCCTGAGCAGATTGGCCCGGCGCTCCAGCAGGCATTTGCCAACGATGGGCCATTTTTGATTGATCTGGTCATCACCAACGAGGTACCGGATCATGTGCTTCAGAAGGCTATACATAAGTATAGTCAGGCATAAAATCGCATAGAGTTTAGAAGGAGTAAAGCAATGACCACAGTCACCCCTGGCCGCAGGTTTTATGAAGAGCAACTGAACTATCTCTTCGCAAAAGATGTCGATGGCTTGATCGATAATCACTACAACGAAGATGCCGTCCTCGTAAGCGTTGATTTTGTCGTCAAAGGGCGTGATGCGCTCAAAGCGCACTTTCGTAATTATCTGGCGATGTTGGGTAACCTGGAAGTAAAGTCGACCGACAAGTTCAATGAAACCGACAATTCGGCCATTCTTGAGGCCAGCGTCGTCTCAAATCTTGGCCCGGCACATGTGTATGATGCCTGGATTATAGAGAATGGGAAAATCTCATATCACTTTACAGGCATCAAATAGCATAGTCCTCTGGCTCTCCATCCAGAGGAAACCGGGTAGAGGCTTGCGTGCGCCCTGGTGGTCCTTTGGATGGAGGGTCGGCCTTAAGAACAAGAAGGTGAATCTCTCATGCGGGTTTCGATGACAGTTAATGGTAAGCCTGATAGTGTAGAGATCGAGCCACAGGTGCTTCTGGTAGATTTCATTCGCGAGACGTTACGCTTGACAGGTACAAAAGTCGGTTGTGAGACGGGCCAATGTGGCACGTGTACAGTTCAGTTCAATGGCAGGTCGGTAAAGAGTTGCTTGATGCTGGCGATCCAGGCCGATGGAGGTAGTGTGCAGACCATAGAGGGCGTAGCACAAAATGGTCAGTTGCATGTGCTACAAGAAGGCTTCTGGGAAATGCATGGGGTGCAGTGTGGCTTTTGTACACCTGGGATGATCATGTCATTGCTTGATCTATTACAACATAACGCTAACCCAGATGAAGATGAAATCCGTTCGTGGTTAGGAGGAAACCTCTGTCGTTGCACCGGTTATCAAAGCATCGTACGTGCAGTGCAATATGTAGTTGAGAAAACGCGTGAAACAACTCTTGTAGAATTTGTGGATGCTGCTGGCGTTTAGGTTCAAGACCAGGATAATGATGGTCTCACCCTGGTCTCAGGAGGAGAAAGAACGTGGCTCAAACAACTCTTGGTGCACCACTAAAAGACCGGGAAGCTCCGCAGATGCTGCGTGGAGAGGCGCAATTCATCGCCGACATCAACCTGCCGGGTATGCTCCATATGGCAATCTTACGCAGCCAACATGGCCATGCGCTTGTCAAGAGCATTGATACCAGTGAGGCACAAAAGATGCCAGGTGTCATACGGGTGATCACTTCAGCCGATCTGGAAGGCAAAATGATGCCTATGCCCTGTATATGGATACCTGGAGGC
>JACDAE010000385.1 GCA_013695595.1 Ktedonobacteraceae bacterium
CCCCCCCGCCCCCGCCACTCATCCACCCCTTACCCTATTGCAACGTCTATTCTTCTTATCGAAACGATATTGCGCAACGCCCCTACGTCAGAAAAATTGAAATAGAAGGATAGAATCGTGGCAGAAAAGAAGATACGTATCGGTCTTGTCTTTGGTGGCCGTTCGGGTGAGCATGATGTTTCGCTTGCCTCGGCCAGATCTGTGATGGCAAACCTGGATACCAACAAATATGATGTTGTGCCGATCGGTATTACGCGCGCCGGGACGTGGTTGTTAGGAACAGAGCCAGCCAGATTACAGGCCACCAACGAGAGCGTTTCCCAGGAGGACGCTACCACAACGGCAGTGACTCTGACGGGCGATCCGAGCCTGCGCCGCCTCATCCCTTTGCAGGGCAGCGAACCATTGCAGGATAACGGCGCATTAGATGTCATCTTCCCCGTTCTGCATGGAACGTATGGTGAGGATGGCACATTGCAAGGTTTGCTGGAGATGGCGAATGTGCCCTATGTTGGTTGTGGCGTGCTGGGCGCGGCGTTGGGTATGGATAAAGAGAAGATGAAGATGATCTTCAAAATGCTCAACCTGCCCGGCGTCGATTACCTTGTCTATCGGCGCAACGAGTGGGAACGCTCGCCAGAGACGATTCTGGATGCAATCGAGCAACGACTCGGCTATCCTACCTTTGTCAAACCCGTCAATCTGGGATCAAGCGTGGGCATTAACAAGGCGCACAATCGGGTGGAACTGGCTCATGCTATCCAGGTCGCCGCCGAGTACGACCGCAAGATTATTATTGAGCATGGCATCAACTGTCGTGAAATCGAATGCGCCGTATTGGGCAACGATGAGCCGCTGGCATCCGTCGTCGGCGAAATACAGGCCAGCAACGAATTTTATGACTACAATGCCAAATATCTGGATAACAAGTCGCAATGTATTATTCCGGCAGATATTCCTCAGGCGACGGCGGAAGAGATACGTCGTCAGGCTGTACAGGCTTTTCTTGCGTTAGATCTGAGTGGGCTTGCACGCGTTGATTTCTTTCTGGAAAAAGAGACGGGTCAGGTCTATATTAACGAGGTGAACACCTTGCCGGGCTTTACAGAGATCAGTATGTACCCCAAACTGTGGGAGGCGAGCGGCCTTCCCTATGCTGAATTATTAGACCGGCTGATCGAACTGGCCCTGGAGCGGCATGCGGATCGTCAGCGCAATCGTACCAGCCGCTGAAGTACCATGGGAGAGAACACCATATGACGGATACGATTATTCGAGCGATCACTGTCGAGCCATTAACGATTCCGCTGTTGGAACCCTTCACTATCGCTACCGGCAGCGTTTCGGCGGCGCAAAATGTCTTGATTACCGTAACACTTGCAGATGGCAGTATCGGTTATGGGGAGAGCGCACCCTTCCCGCCGAGCACGGGCGAATCCCAGGAGACGGCTCTGGCGGCGGCGCGAGGTTGCATACAATTGCTGAAAGGGCGAGATGCCGCCCAATGGCGTGTCCTCTCTCAACTACTGCATAGCCTCTATTATGCTCAGGCGACCGTTTGTGCGGGGATGGAGATGGCTATTCTGGATGCCCTGACCAGCTCATACGGGATGCCTCTCGCGGTCTTTTTTGGGGGTGCGGGTTCTTCTGTCGAAACTGATATGAGTATTCCCCTGGTTACGCCTGATCATGCCTACGACCTGGCACGCGAAACTGTTGCGCGTGGCATCAAGCGTATCAAGGTCAAAGTTGGTCATGATCTGCGCGAAGATGTCGATCGCGTTGAGGCGATTCGCAATGGAGCACCTCATCTTGGCCTCACGCTCGATGCCAACCAGGGTTATACTCCCGATGAAGCCCTGCTCTGCCTGGAAGCGCTCGACGACCGTGATATTCGCCCACTCATGATGGAGCAGCCCGTCCACAAAGACGACTACGAGGGTATGCGCTACATCACGCAGCATACGACCGTGCCCATTGCCGCCGACGAGAGCGCCGAGAGTCCCGCATCCGTGGCCCGGCTGATCGCTATGGTAGCGGCGAACGTCATTACCATAAAATTGATGAAGAGTGGCATTGTGGGGGCGCTGGACATTGCGGCCCACTGTCGCAGCACCCACATCCAACTGATGCTTGGCTCTATGATCGAGTCCCGTCTGGCTGTGAACTTTGCCGCGCATCTCGTCGCTGGATTGGGTGGTTTCCGCTTTATAGATCTGGACACGCCAATGCTATTGCGGGAAGATCCGTTTGTGGGAGGATATGTGCAGACCGGGGGGATCTATGATGTTTCGGGTGTGCAAAGGGGGGCAGGAATAGAGCGGAGATAGCTGAAAAGCAGTAAAGGAGGAGCGATATGGATACTAGACACTATTCGATGATCATCCAATGGAGCGACGAAGACCAGGCATATATTGTCACTGTACCCGAACTCCCAGGATGCAGGACACATGGCGAAACGTATGAAGAGGCGGTTAAACAAGGGAAAGATACTATTGAAAGCTGGATTATGGTCGCTGAAGAGTTGGGTCGCCCTATTCCCCCACCTAGAAGCTATACGAATACGGCTGCCTGAAAATAATAAATGCGTATAAAATGGTAGGGATGCGATACCTGCATTGTGGGAAAAGACCATCAATGGAGGGAAGCCATTTAGTATTCCGTGGCCGATGACAGGCCGATGCAGCGAGGTGGTATCCCCGGAACAATAAATGGCTTCCCTCCATTGATGCTATTTAGTCCAGCATAGTGATATCCACATCAATTTTTTAAACTGCATGTATCGCATCTCTACGCTTTTATGCGCATTTCATAGCTAATACCAGTAGTGTGCCAATTCTTCTACCAGTTCAGATACCTTTGGCGTGCCCCAACCGGTTGAGGCATCCCAACCAGGAGTTGCCGGGTATCCGGTCATCTTATCGGTACCGTTGTTGCCGACCGTAATATCATGGAAAGATTCCTTTGACTCATAGGGATTTTTCCCAATACGGTAGAGTGCTGGATTGAGGAAGCCCAGTGAGTGATGCGCAAACTGATTGGCATCAGCTGTAATACCAGCCCATTGTGGTGCTCCCTCGCTTGTGCCACCGAAGAGATAGAAGCCATTGTTGGCACCACCCAGGAAGCCCAGGTAGACGGGAACCGAGGTGTATGGATCGGCATTGTAAGAGATATCGGGCAGGCCGCGATGATGATTCAATACCTTCTGTGTCGCAGCAGGCAGTGTATCTTTCTGGTAGTCAGGCTCTTTGAAAAACTGGCTTACTCCACCGCCGGTTGCGCTGAAGTCTGTTCCCTGCGTTGCCAGATCATTCCAGACCGTCTCAGATTGATAGTTGCCGTTTGTATCAGCATACAGGCTGGTGCCACCGACCGCTGTTACATATGGAGATGAGGCTGGATAGCCAACGGTGGGGAAGGGGTAGATATTGCCCGCAACATCAGGATTGGCCGTTCCAGCGTCGCCGGATGATGCGAAGACGCTCACATGTGCTCTGGCAGCTTGCTTGTAAAACGTCTCGAATTTATCAAGGACGAACTCGCTGGATTTGCCGAACAGGGTATTCTCCGTTGTGCCCCAACTCTGCGAGATGATCTGTCCCAGATGGTGCTCAACAGCGTATTTTTCCAGCGCCAGGAACTCAGGCATACCCTGTACACCCTGCGTCTCCGAGACTGGACTTGTCAGCACAACAATGTTTGCATCTGGTGCCAGGGCGTGTGACCATTGTACATCCAGGGATGTCTCTTCAGCCCAACCAAGCTGATCGCTGCTATTTGGATTAAAGGGCACACTTCCCAATGGAGCCAGTTGCTTGATGCTAGGGGGATCAGGGAGACCATACCCTTTATCGAAGGTCTTCAGGTCACTTACCAGCGTCGGGCTGCCATACGAGTCGATAATAACGATGGTCTGGCCTTTCCCTGTAAAGCCCTTTTTGATGAGCGGCGTAACATCGTACGCATTGCGCATCTCCTGTGGACTATAGCAGGGAGCATTAAATGTGGCCCGGCACTGTGCGTCGGTAGGAGCTGCGCTACTGATGCGTCCGATCATTTTTGCCAGAGGATGAAAAAGTGGTTGTGATAGATTGGTGTTGTTTGGTTTGAATGTTCCCGCCGTCAGCAACGAGACCATAATCAGCAGAAGCGATACCACCATAAGTACATGCAAACGTGTGCGCAAAAATGGAGAGTGAATAGAGTAATTCAAATATCTAACTCCTTCTCTATTGAAAAGAGAACTCTCTAGAGGGTCATGATGCGTGCAAGCAAAAAAGTATGCATATCCTCTTAATGCTGAGATAGAACAGAATATTGAAATAGGCACATCCATTGAACCGCTTACCTCTAAAAGCAGCGATTGGCAGGACTATAGCGATAGAAAGGACTGGCACCCTTGTTCTTCTCGCACTGAAGCATCTATGTTCCCCTGACATAGTCCTTCAAACGGACATAATGTAATATTTTTTATTATTACATTATAACAAAAATAACATGCAAAATAGTATTTTGTCAAGGAAGCGAAAATCTGGGCCGCACCCGGAATGTGCCAATATTGGTGCATCAAAAACAAGAAATACGCGAAATATTACGGGTATTTGGGGCGAAACGCTATAGACGCGCCCCAAATTGTTGTAAACCGCGTTCTCTACCGATACGCCTCCGCCTGCAGATTGAACAATTCGGCATAACGTCCATCCAGCGCCATCAATTGTTGATGCGAGCCGCTTTCGAGGATGCCCCCATGCTCTATTACAAAGATGCGATCGGCCAGGCGCACGGTACTGAAGCGATGACTGATGAAAATCGCCGTTTTGCCTTCAGTCAAGGTGCGGAAATGCTCAAAGACTTCGTATTCGGCCTGGGCATCGAGCGAACTGGTGGGTTCGTCAAGCACGAGAATACGTGCATCGCGCATGAACGCACGCGCTAGCGCAACCTTTTGCCACTCGCCGCCACTTAATTGTGTGCCATCCTTAAACCAGCGTCCGAGCATTGTGTCATAGCCATCGGGCAATTGCTCTATGACTGCATTGGCCCCACTTTTGCGTGCCGCGCCCATTACAAGCCCCTCATTCTCGATCTCATTGATACGTCCCACGCCAATATTCTCACGGGCGCTCATATAGTAATTCACATAATCCTGGAAGATGACCCCGACCTGCTCGCGCAGATCCTGCAGATCATATTCTTTGATATTGCGACCACCAATGAAGATCTCGCCTTCGTCTGGATCATACAAGCGCGTCAGCAACTTCACCAGGGTCGTCTTGCCAGCACCGTTACGGCCTACCAGTGCGATTGCTTCGCCTGCTTGAATAGTGAAACTGACATGCTTTAATGCTGCCTGCGTCTCAGGGTTCTTGCCTGGATAGGTAAAGCTGACATCCCTGAACTCGACGGACAGCCCCTTAACGTTGGGCGATGGCTCAACCGGTTTTGGCTCCTGTGGCGACATAATCTTCGGCTCGTATTCCAGGAATTCAAAGAGCGTCCCTACATACAGGTTGTTCTCATAGGTGCCCGAAACGCCATTGAGCAGGCCCTGGAAGCTCTGTCCAGCCTGTACTGCCGATTGCGTATACAAAATCAGGCTGCCGAGTGGGAGGCTATTCGTGATGGTCTGCACTGCTACATAGAGATAGATCGTGCTATTCGCGGCCACTGTTAACCCTGTCCATACAAAGTTAGTCAGATAGCGTCGGACGACGATGTTTTTATCCTCTTCGTACAGCTTGTTTGCCAGTGTCCTGAAGCGTTCGATGAAAAAACGCCCAAGATTGAAGAGCTTTACTTCTTTATTGTACGTATCAGTTGTTAAAAGCGTATTGAAGTATTGCATCGTGCGCTGTTCGGGCGATTGACGACGCATACGCTGATATCCGCGCCAGCCATAACGAATGCTGGAGAAAAAGGCCGGAATTGGCACGATCAGTGACACTAGAGCCAGCCACCACGCTAACCTCGTCAGCAGAAAGACCATCGAGAACATCGTAATCGCCGTCTGGAACAGGCCAAATGTCTGCGATACCATCGTCACCGGTTGGTAGCTAGACTGATCCGCCGCTCGGCGCATTTTGTCATAAAATTCGGGATTTTCAAAAAAAGATAGATCGAGCGTGTTCGATTTTTCTAAGATCATAAATTGCACGCGATTCGAGACTTTTTCTTGTAAAAGCTGTTGTGTGATATTACTGAGCGTGCTCAGCAAACTTGAGAATATGCCTATTCCTACCTGTAGACATATAGGGAACACGATTGGACTTACGCGAACCCAGATTGGACTTGTACTTGGTACCCTGATTCCTGCGACAACGCCATTGATGACCAGATTGGTGATCCACAGGCTGATCGCGGGTGTAAAGCCTTGCAGGATACTTAAAATACCCATCAGAAGCGTAAATAGCTTGCTGGTATCCCATACCAGTTTTAATACACGTGGCAGGCTGGTAAAGGCTTCTGGCACTTGCTTCCACCTGAAGCCATCGGATACGCCTCTGCTCGATACAATCATTTGTTTCATAAAAAATTCGTTTCTCTGCTGCTGTTAAAATGCTATTGTTTTTCTCTACTGTGAGCACAGTATAACCCGAAAAACTGTTCATTACATCGTCATTGAGGACAGTTTTATAGACCAGTAGAATTAATAGGCACGGTCCTGTAGAAATTGACAGGACCGTGCCATTGCTCTTTGAAGCTATGCTCACTTTAGAGGGTTGTCTTGATATACTGGCTGGTTCGATGGGCGAGGGCCATAATTGACAACATAGGATTGACGCCACTCGCCGCTGGAAATACGCTCCCATCGCACACAAACAGCCCCTTAACCCCGTGCACCTGACAATTGCCGTCGAGCACTGATTGAGCAGGATCGGCCCCCATGCGGCAGCTTCCCATCTGGTGCGCGGAAAATACCATCAGGCGATTCACTCCCATGCCGTGGCGCTCCAACTGCACATCAAAATTGCGCCATTCGCGCTCGTTGATGCGTCCCACTTCAGGCTGCTTGAGTTGCGTGCGTTTGTTATGCATCGAAACGATCTCAACCGCTCCTGCCGCAAAGTGGATGCGTGCCGCTTTGCGCATTCCATGCAGGAGGTGACGGCGATCAAAGACAGATGTGACATAATCAACCACCGGTTCGCCAGTGCGATCCAGGGTCACGGTCCCTTCTCCCCGATCACGGGCCAGCACAATAATTGTTGCAACGTGGGCAGAGCGTGCCATCTGTTCACGATAATCGCGTGCCGATTGCCAGGACGTTGAAAGACCAATTAAGCCTGGATGTGTTGGGGGAACTTCCAACTTATATCCATAGTTTCCGTTCAAAGACGCGAACTCGTCACTATAAGCTGATTGCATTACACCCTGCCAGGGATAGACCTCCTCTGGATAGATGCCGCCTATCGTCGCGACCGGGTGCAGCTTTAAATGGTGGCCAATGTGCTTATTCTCCACGCACGAGCGCAAAAGCAACGCGGGAGAACAGATCGAGCCCGCCGCCACAATCACCGTTTTAGCATGAACTGTTACACTATACAGTTTGCCGCTCTCAGCATCGGTTACCGTTGCCTCAACTCCCGTTGCCCGCCCGTTTTGGATGCGTACCTCGTTCACGCGACAACGTGTAATCAGGCGTGCTCCGGCATCATAGGCATCCTGCAAATATGTTTTGAGCGTCGATTGCTTGCATCCATAGCGACAACCGAAGCCGCAGGTGCCACAGCGTTGCTCACATCCCACCGCGTTACGCCGTAGATTGCCAGCATGATAGCCCAGACTCTGACAACCCTCATAAAGCAGTTGATTTTGTCGATTATGTGCACTATTTTCCGTATTCACAGAGATACGCTGCTCGACTGCTGTGAAGCTCTCCTGCAGTGCATTGCCTGTGAAATCCTTGAGGCCGGACGTTTGTGCCCACTCGTCAAGAATGTTTGCAGGTGTTCTGAACGACGTTGTCCAATTGACCGTGGTTCCTCCCCCAAGTGTGCTGCCAGCCAGAATAATCACGCCCAGGTCTTTGCTTGTGAGTGTGCCTTTTTTAAGATACAATTCGGGCATGGCCTGTGCTTCTTGCAGCGTGAAATCGGCCTCGCTATTATAGCCACCCATCTCCAGCACAATGACATTTTTGCCTGCTTGTGCCAACTCACCTGCTACAACCCCACCGCCCGCGCCGGAGCCGATCACGACTGCATCGCAATCAAGCGTTGTATCCTGTTCAATCGCATACGGCTTGAGCGTCTGTGGAGCAGGAGGTGGCGGCGTTGGTGCTTCATAATCAAGCACTTCCCAATTAGGATTGATCCCTTGCGCATCTGGTACTGAAAAGAAAATAAAGCCTGCCAGCCGCTTCAACGCCTGATAGCCCTGACGTAGCTGTGGCAGTGGACTGTTCGCCAGGGCTAATAAATACTTTTCACGTTGCTCTAGAGGAAGATCAATAAATGGTCTGGCCTTCCCGATCAGTAGCAAGCTGCTGGCGGGGCTGGTGAGCAGGGCCAGAAACTGGCGAAATTCTGCCTGCTTCTCGCTAATTTCTTGTGCGAGCGTTTCAGCGATCAGGAATGCAACGTGAAGATCGCCTGCGCTGCGTCGATAATAAGCGGCGACGGCGGCGGAACTTCCGGCGGGAGGCTCTAAAGATGGCAGGAACGTCTCACAGATGACTTCTAAGGTGCGAAATTCTTTGGGAGAAAGCCAGCCCGCAATCTGTTCCTGCGTGGCCGTCTGGTTGAGGGGTGAGGTAGTGGTCATAGAACCTCCTCGATCTATCATGATTGGCGTGCTGATCGTTCAGCGTGGCACAACGACACTGTTTCCTCTCACTATATCACATGTGGATCATCTCTCTGTCACCACTCAATGGCGTAGCAAATCAGTATGCCAGCCAGAGAAAAGTTCTGATCAGGCACATTACCCTTCAGGTTTCCTCAGATAGGGCGGTTTCGTGCTTTCTCTTCTTTATCCAGGATGCCACCACTACTGCCTGTATACAAATAATAGTTACTAGAATAAATACGTAGATCAGAGTAAATGGTTCGTATATATTGATCATTAAAGGGAAATTGAGCGCTATTAAAGTCATACCAATAATACTGGCTGAAAGCGAAAAAACATACTCTTTTCCAGCGATTACTAATTTGCGAAGTGTTATTCCTCCAGCCAGAAAGAGAATGATGCCACAGAGAAACAAAACGAAGAAAATGGCCCTTGATAGTATGAAAACAAATAGTAATACACTACCTGATCCCACTAATCCTATAGCGCTAGAAGCGATGGAAGTTACAGTTCATTCATTTGGATCAACATTTTTCTTTGTTTTATCTTTTCTTGCCAGAGAAAACTCTCCCACAATTGAACATCGTGAGTCAGCAAAAGAAAGTGAGAGTTCTATACTGGCAAGCAACCTGAAGGAAAGCTCACAACAGACCTGATGTATTATTCAGATCTCCGAGCAAAACATGTATCTGTAGGGAAGCCATTTATTATTCCGTGGCCCATGGCAGGCCGATGCAGCGCGATGGCACCCCACGGAATAATAAATGGCTTCCCTACCCTTATGATATTTTCCCACGATGCAGCTATCTGGATTTAATTTTAAAAAGCTTGAGCGCGTTCACCAATTTATTGAAGGGTTTTATCCGAGGAAGACATTCAATAAATTGGTGGACGCGCTCTGGTTCCTACGCTTTTACGATAATTTCATCTAAAAACAGTTAAAGCAGATGCACCTCCAGTTCGGCCAGTTGCAGACGATAGTAGTTTGTTCCACTCTCGCCGATTGCCGGGGTGCCTAGCGTTGTGACGACGACGCGTACATGGCGTGCACTGGTCGTGGCGAACGAATAGGTTTGTTCTACACCATAGGGGTTTGCCTGATTGGTCACCGTGGCAACCGTTTGATAGCTCCCTCCATCGGGTGCGACCTGAATGGTAAATGTCACCGAGAAATCAGGCGTGCCCCCACCTGTAGCCGTGGCATCTGTGCGTGGGAACAACGATACTGCATTGAAGCTCTGATTCGCGCCAAGATCGACATCGACATAAGGGGCATTGCTACTGGCGTCGGACGAGGTGAAGATGTTGCTGGTATATCCCTCCGCACTCGCAATGCTCGTCTCGGTCCCATCCGTCAGGTGCGCAATGCCCCAGCCACCGGTCTCTAACGAATTGTTCGAGGTTGCAGCCTTCTGAAGAGCCAGGTTGCCTCCATTCAGGTCACTGGTGAATGTATAGCTACCAGAACCAATGGAGTAGACGGCATAGCCGTTCTGGAAACGCTGAAAACCCTGTCCCGTGGTCGCGATCGGCTGAACCGGGTTTACGGGCAATTGTACCGTAGCAGTTGTATTCACCGGTATCACGACTTGCAATTGCAGGGAAGAGCCTGTTTTGGCCCAGGAACTGCTGGCCTGCCCATATGGTGTGTTGTAGGTGCTGGCCGCCTGCGTGAGGTTGCCAACCCCGGCGGGACGAATGATCAGCTTATTATAAGCAACCGCGCCGGGATCGGCCTGGATGCCGCCGAGGTTGGAACTGAACCAGTTTTTGATTGCGCCAAGCATAAAGTGATCCTGTGATCCCGTTCCTTTTGCGCCATCCCAGTATTCTGTGAGGGCCGTGGAGCCGGTCGAGACCATGTAGCCATAACTGGGGTAGGCCGTTTGTGTTGCCACCGCATAGAGCATATCGTCGCGCACACCCTGAGCGAGCGCGCGTAACAGCGAAGGGAGCGCGATCTCTCCCACCGTGAGATGATCATTGTTGCTCTGAATAGCGCTCACCAGATGTTGGAGTACGGCTGATTGGTACTGTGCAGGGACGATGCCCATATCGAGTGCAAAGGCGTCGTCGGCCTGTGTGCCATTTGCATAAGTATTGTGCGTCATTGTGTTGAAGTAGGTCGTATTGAAGGCGCTGGCAATCTGCTGTGCAAGGTTGTTATAACTCGACGCATCACTGGTATGACCCAGTGTTGCCGCGACCTTGCTCATCGTGAGCGCATCCTCGTAGTAAGCGTAGCTGGCCGTGACGCCTAGGGGGGTGCTGGTATCGATCGCAGCCCATTCGCCCAGGCCATAATTGAGCAAGTTGCCGCTGGCCTTTGATTGCAGGTATACCAGGTAGTTTTGCATATTTGCGTAGTATGCACGCAATGTACCCACGTCTCCATAGGTCTGGTATAACTGCCATGCGGAGATAATCAGGGTGCTGCCCCAGTTGGGATCATCGCGATAGCCGCCACTGAAGACGACATACTCAGGTGAAATATCAGGGACGAGGCCACTGGAGGTCTGAGCATCGGCCATGTTGCGGATCAATTCACGGTAGTAGGCGGCAACATCGTAGGTGCGACTTACCGAATCAAAGACGAGATGTGCCTCCTCAAGCCAGCCGAGCTTCTCACGATGTGGGCAGTCGGTGAGCACGCTATACATATTGTTCTGAATGGCCTGGTCAATGATCTGGTTGATCGAGTTGAGCAACGTATTCCCGGATGTGAACGTGCCTGCGCTGGCGTTGGCGGTGCTCACTTCTAACCCGGTAAAGGTACTTGTTGTGGGCGTTGTTGGCAGGCCGGTAACCTGCAAGTAGCGAAATCCATGATACATAAAATCTGGATGCCACGTCTCCGTTCCATTGCCAGACAATATGTAGTCGTCATAAATGGGAGATCCGGTTGTCGTTTGGCTCACGGTGCCATCGCTATTGAGCAGTTCACCGGGCGTCATCGTGATCTTTGTGCCAGCCGGTCCACTCACCTGAAGTTGTTCCCAGCCCGCAAAGTTGGTGCCGAAGTCAAAGACGTAGTTCCCCGTTTTGGGTTGGGTGATGCTGACTGGATGAAGCGTTCCGACCTGTTGGAGCGAGGGCATCATCTGTGCATTGAGGACGGCCTGCGTCGATGGTGCGCTGGTCTGGGTCGCGGCCTGCCATGAACTGAGATTAGCGCCGGGATTCTGCCAGCCAGCCTGGGCGAGCCGTGCATCATAGTCTTCACCACCAAACCAGTTAGAGAAGGTCGTTGGGCCAGATGTCGTGCGCCAGGATGTATCGGAGACTATCAGCGCCGTTGTGCCATCGGTGTATGTTACCTCTAGCTGTGCCAGGAGTTTCGGCGTGCTCATCGTCGCCGCGAATTTTTCATAGCGTCCAGGCGTTGATGGCACATTGGCAATGCCATTCCCAAGCTGTACACCGAGGGTATCAGAGCCCTGTTGCAGCAACGAGGTCACATTATATGTGGTATAGATAACGCGTTTGAGATAATCGGTTTCTGGCGGCTGGAGTACCGCTTTGCTCACGGGCTTACCATTCAGACTGGCGTCATAGACGCCGAGGCCGGTCATATATAAACGTGCTTTACTGATTGGTTTCGTGAGCGTAAATTGTTTGGCAAACAGTGGAAGGGCACCAGAACTGGTATTATTGATCCAATGCGCCGACCAGTCCGCTGGCGTGAGCAATCCCATCTCCCAGGAAGCAACCGAACTCCACGCCGATGCATTTCCGCTCGCATCCCATACCTGCACGCGCCAGTAGACCATCTCGCGTGAGTGAAGCGCGGTTCCGGCATAGGGGATATTGATCGAAGCGCTGGATGTTACCTTCCCACTGTTCCATACATCTGGCGTGTTTGCGTTCAATAGAGCGGAGGTGGTTGCCACCTGTACTTCGTATGCTTGCTGCCTCTGATTTTGTGCAGTGGAGGTAAGTTCCCAACTGAGTTGCGGGTGGGTGTCATCGATCCCCGATGGGTTTGTCAGGTAATCGACGCGGAGGTTCGTAACGCTGATGCTAGACTGGGCGTGCTGTGCTTGCACGCCAGTCGTTGTCTGCATCGATAGGGATAACCCCAATAGAAGGCACAGGCCAATAAGGGTAATCCGTACCATGGTCATCTCAGGAAGCCGTCGTAAGTGATGGATAGCCATTTTAGAATCCTTTCTAATACGCCATTCTCTGATACTTATCTTTTATACGATATGGACAACCTCTAATCCAAGTAAGCGAGCAACTTTCTGGATACGTCGTGCGTGGTGTCCGACCCCTAGAGCGCAATGATGGGTTGGTCCGTGTGCACACCACTGATCCATAAAGTCCGCTGGTGATAGCGAGAATTTGATGCGCGAGTTGGTATTGCCGATATGCAGGATAGGGCCGGGTAACGTCTCGCCCTCGGCTACAAGCAGTTTCAGGCGACCATCGGCAGTTTGTGTCACCGTGAGAATTGTGACTGGTCCAGTCTTGACGCGTGCTTCGACCGAGATGCCATGACCGCGTTTGCCATGATATAATCCCAGGCCACGGAGTGTCGGTTTGCCCTCGGCGATCTGCACATGAAAGGGTCCATCATGTCCCATCAAGACAAAATCGTCCACAAAATCCATTGCATAAAATTCTGTGTATGAGCCACCTGCTCCTAATCGATCCATGATGAACATCGCCAGCGTGTTTTTGAGATCGCCCTCGCCTGCACATGGAATCCCGCGCCCGGTGAGTAGCGTATTGCCAAGAATCACGCCTGCCCCCAGTTGCTCATTCGCGTTGCCCTGCAATCCCCGGTAGTAGTAGCTGATCGCGTTCAAGGCAAAATCGTTGCGCAGATCATCCAAGCCGACCGCTACACGTGCTGCCCAGGCGAGATCTTCCGGTATGGGTGCCAGCGCCAGTGGATCGGAGGGACTGTCCTCGCTGATCTCGAAAAGGCGCTCGGTCAGTTCCAGGGTTGCCTGCACTTTGTGCGCGTCGGCCTGCTCTACACGTTGTTGCAGATCATCCATCTCCAAGACCTCAATATGTACCCCGGTCTGGCTCGTCACCATCGTAAAGTCAGAATACATATCAAGCATGCCAGGATAGGTGTGCCCCAGAAAACCGATGCGTGCCGTGTGGAGTGCACGTTGTACCTGGGCCGCAATAATCCAATCGTGAATCTCGGCCCAGGCACGCTTTCCCGCCAGACCGTCCTTTTCCCTGAGAAGGCCGCTCACCACGTTGAAGGGGATATTACAGCGTGTGAATGCGCCAGATATTTCGGGAACGCAACATGCGCAGCAATTTGCCAGCCATTCTCCCGTATCCGTCTGTTCGTAATCCAGTGCCGCCACTGGTTGGAGATTGAGAACCAGGACCGGCTTGTGAGCGTGTTGGACGGCGGGTACCACCTGTGATGAGGTTGCATATGTGCCAACATAACAGATGATGATATCGACATCTTCGCGCCTGAAAAGTTCGCCCGCTTCCTGTGCGAGTGGGGCGGTATCGACCAGCCCTGCGCTCACTACCGTGCAACCTGCATGACTGATATTTGTCTCTATCTCACGCTGGTATCCCTCCAGGCGCTCTTTCAGCCCTGCAAATTGTGGCCAGTAGGCAGCCAGTCCAATCCCAAATATTCCAACGCGTGCGGGCAATGTTTCCACATGAGGAAGAGAGTGCGAGTCAGATAGTGCTTGTTGTGTATGCTGCGATAGAGGTTCTGCCATGATTATGCGTTCTCCCGTGATAGTTACTCTGTTTAGATACATTGTCTTTTAGGAAGAACGAACGTAGAGAGGTCCCTACGTTCGTTTTCATACATCAGGCGGGAAGGTTTGCACTGGTGATAAGATTTACCGGTACATAAATCTCGCGGTTCGCAGCATTATCGAAATGGATTGCTTTTTTATTGATGAGATCAGTTGCCAGTTGTACCGTCATCTGACCCATCTTTTCAGGTACCTGTTGGATGGTGGCGCTCATCTGACCGGATTTGATGGCATCTAGAGCGATCTGGTCCCCGTTAAAACCAATCACAAAGACATCTTTAGAACCGCTCTTGTGAGAGTCTGCCAATGCCTGGGCCGCTCCAACCGCCATGGGATCGTTGCAGGAGAAAATGCCAGCTACATCAGGATGTGCTGCCAGGATATCTTTTGTAACCTTGTAGCCCTTTTCCTGCTGGCTGCTTCCCGATATGCTTGCGACAACGTTATAGCCTAAAGATTTGATCTCCTGTTCAAAGCCTGCGTTTCTGCGTGCAGCATACACGGCACTTGGCTCACAGGTAATCGATGCGACGTTCTTGCTGGCACCGGGCTTTGCCTTGATCAATTTATCCATCTGGTCGGCTGCGAGGACGCCACCCTTTGTATTATCCGAGATCACGATGGCGTCGTAATTAGAACCACCGCCTCCAATATCGTCTACAATAACTGGAATCTTTTTTTGATGCGCCTGCTCTACAATGGGGCTAAGGGCTGTGGGCTGGAAAGGCGAAATAATCAGTGCACTGATACCCCGGTTCAAGAGATCCGTTGCGCCCGAAACCATTGTCGATTCACTGCTCTTCTCATCAGCCAGCAGGTATTTATAGCCAGCGGCGGTGGCAGCTTCGCGGGTGCCTTTTTCCATATTCTGAAAATATCCATACTGCATATCGTACACCGAAAAGCCAATAGTTTTTTGGGCGGTAGCGCCTGAACCGCCAGTTGTACTACTACCACAGGCTGTTACAAAAAGTATGATGACTGTGATCAGGATGATGACTGGAACTTTCTTAGCTCGTAATCTAAACATCGTCTGTTTCTCCTTTGAGTGTGTTGTATCGACTAGCAAAATAGATGATGACTGGTAGATGAGCGGACTTGTGGTACTCCTCTTCACCTCCTTTATAATGTGGTATCCTCGTATGCGTCCTGCTCCATCTGGCGAGATTGGCTCCGGTTGACTGAAGTAGTAGAGCCACCGCCCGTGGAGCCAACTACGCCCGTTCAGCCATGCGAGCACGGACACCTTCAATAGAAAGTGCAATCAGAAGAACCAGTCCGACGATTACACGCTGGACAAAAGCATCCATTGAGAGCAGGTCGAGAATATTACTAATGGTTGTGAAGAGTAATGCGGCTGCAAAGGTGCCAGACATACTGCCTCGCCCACCTGAGAGCCGCGTTCCACCAAGCACAACCGTGGCAATTGCGTTTAGTTCAAAGTCCGGCTCTAAACCCGGACCCGCTGTATAAAGGCGCGAGGCTAGCAATATTGCTGCACCCGCCGTAAAAAAGCCAACGAGTACGAATGCATAAAACTGGGTGCGACGTACGGGAACACCTGCGATACGCGCGGCCACCGCATTAGAGCCAGCCGCATACACATGCCGACCAAATGAGGTATAGCGCAAGAGCGCAGCTCCCAAAAGCGCACAGAGCATAAAGACGACAAATGGAATAGGAACTCCCAGCAGATTGCCACCGCCGATCTGCGTAAATTCCTGTCCGGTATAGAGGGCCGAATTCCCGCCCGTTATCACATAGGTATACCCACTGATAATGAAGAGCATGCTCAAGGTGACAATAAATGCCGGGATGCGCAGAAAGGCGATCAGCACACCATTGATTGCACCAATGAAGCAGCCAAGCAATAAGGTCGCAGCAAAGGCCCAGAGAAGTTGATGCTGACCCGCTATAGTGACCGTCAACCAGGCGCATAATGCCAGCGTCGAGCCAATCGACAGATCAAAGCTGCCGAGCAGGATAACAATCATCATGCCGACCGCAGCAATCCCAACAAAGGATGATTGCCGTAATATCTCAGTGAAATTATCGATATTCGAAAAATCTGGTACCAGAAAATAGGAGAGGAGCCAGGTTACGAGCAATATAGCCGCGATCCCATAACGCTCCCAGAGGATATCCCAACGTATGTTCCCCAGGCGTGATCGTGGTTGTACAACCACATGCTCAGGAGTGTTTGTCGTACTTTCGTCATCCTTTGAGAGTACGTGCTTTGTCTCGCTCATGATACAATCCTCGCAGGCATTCTATCGTTTATTTCACGCATGCTAGTTTCTACCAATTTTTAGCACCTGTCGCAGGTTATATCCGCGACTGACTTCTAGCAAGACCGCGAGCAGCAATAAAATACCGACCGTCAAGAGTTGATAGGAGTCGGGGACATTGAGTAAATTCAGGCCATTATTGATCATGGCAACCAGGATGCTGCCTAAGAGTGTTCCAACCAGGGTCGCCTGCCCGCCAAGGAGCGATGTGCCACCAATGACGACAACCGCGATTGCCTGTAGCTCCAGGCCAGTATCGAGGCGGCCATTGGCCGTCAACACCTGGGCACTGACAATCAGGCCGGAGAGAGCTGCCGTGGCTCCAACGAGCGTGAAAACCCCCCATGTGACGATATTTACACGAATGCCTGAGCGCTTCGCTACCGCCGCATTGCTGCCGATTGCGAGGATACGTCGCCCAAAAGGCGTATATTTTATCGTGGCAACGAATAATAGGGTAAGTAAGAGTACGATAATAATAGGTGTAGGGATGCCTGCCAGAGGACGCCCGGAAAGCACCTTAAAACCCGTTGCACCAAACAGATAGAGATCCTGTCCCTTCGTATAAATAAGTGCTAAGCCACGTATAATCGTCATCATTCCCAGTGTCGTAATAAATGCTGATACGCGTAATTCGGTGATGATAAGTCCATTGCAAAGGCCTATCAATGCGCCCGTCACAATTCCCGCCAGGATCGCTAGCGGAATGCCTAGCGTCGATACCAGCGAAAAGGTAATGCAACTGGAGAATGCTGCCGTGGAACCGACCGAAAGATCGAAGTTGCCGCTGGCAATTGCCAACGTCATACCAAGACCAACGATGGCAACCACGCTGGCATTCGTCAGCATATTGAGGATATTATCGACGCGCAAAAAGTGGGGAGTGAGTACTGTAAGCACTATTCCTACCACCAGCACGACGAGGATCATACTCGAAGATCGCCGTGCGGCCCGTAAAAAACTAGTGGAAAGACGCAGTATATCCATGAATTCCTCCTATTAAAGAAGAATGTTTCTGTATTTACGACACCAGATTTTCGGCTGCTGGTCCCTGTTCGGCTGCAAGGCCCGTTGCCAGATGCATAATGGTTGCCTGATTGAGGTCAGCTCCGGTGAGTTCCCCCTGAGGTTGTCCTGCTGCGAAGACGATACAACGGTCGGATAAGCGCAAGATTTCGGGCAGCTCTGAAGATTGCAAAAGGATCGCAATTCCCTCTTTGACCAGGTCTTCAATTAAGGCATAAATCTCGGCCTTCGCTCCAACATCTACCCCACGCGTTGGCTCTGAGAGGAGAAGCACCTTACAATGTTGTGCCAGCGAACGAGCTAGAATAACCTTTTGTTGGTTACCTCCGCTGAGGTTGTTGATAAACTGTGCAGGGTCGCTATAGCGTATATGGAGTTGTTTACCATATTCTGCCAGGAGCGCATTTTCCTTCTTGCGACTGATGATGCCTCCTTTGAGCACGCGCTTTAAGACGGCAATACTCAGATTATGGAGAACAGAAACATCGGGCAGAATACCGCCATGTTTGCGATCCTCAGGCACAAAACCGATGCCATAATGGAGCGCCTCCCGTGGAGTTGTCAGTTTAACGGTCTTCCCTGCCACCCTGACTGAACCTTTCGTAATGGGCCGCAGGCCAAATAATGCCTCTAAAACCTGTGTACAGCCACTGCCCATTAGGCCTGCCAGTCCCAGAACTTCCCCCGCATGTAATTCAAATGAGACACCCCGTGCTGCATTGCCCGTGACGAGATTATCGACCGCAAGCACAACCTCTCCGGGATGATGCTCACTGCGTTCTGTGTGTAGCAACTCACGACCAACCATCAGGGCTACAACCTGCTCCTCGTTGAAATCCTCTAGCGCCCCGGTTTTTATATGGCGACCATCACGCAGGACGGTGATGCGCTGCGCAATTGAAAAAACTTCTGAAAGGCGGTGAGAAACGTACATAATACCAACACCCTGTTGTGCCAGCGAACGCACCAGCGCCAGTAGTTGTTCGACTTCTCGCTCGCTCAGTGCCGCCGTTGGCTCATCCATCACAATGACTTGAGGCCGCATTGAGAGTGCACGTGCAATCTCCACAAGTTGCTGCTGAGCTACGGGCAGGTCCCTTACCAACGTGTGAGAATCAAGGGTGATCTGCAATTCTTTGATAATGGCGGCAGCCTGCCGATGTAACTCTTGCCAATCAATAACTGGACCCCTGCGTGGTTCGCGCGTCAAAAAGATATTTTCACCTACACTCAGGTGGGGTAAAAGGTTAAATTCCTGAAAGATAGTTGCAATGCCCGCCTGTTGTGCCTGTAAGGGATTATGAAAGACGGTACGCCGCCCACGCACCTCAAGTGTGCCGTTGCTGGGTTGGATGATACCTGCTAAAATATTGATGAGCGTACTTTTTCCCGCGCCATTCTCCCCTACCAGTGCGTGCACCTCACCGGGCAAAATATCGAATGACACTTCATCAAGCGCAAGCACGCCAGGAAAGTGACGACTCAGATTTTTGACTGATAAAAGGGGAGAAGTTGTCCCTGCTGTATTCATCGCGCTTTTAACCTCCTTTGTAATGGATTTCTCTCTGCACGAGAAAATGGGATTGAGTCATATTCGAGAATGGAGATCATTTCTTCCGCTAGCTTTGAAAGGTCAAGTTTCTGCTTCGTCTCCTCAGAAAGGACGAGCATATGCTGAGTATAGACTGCTGGTGGAACCTGCTTTCCCTGTAATACCTGCAATGCGGTATCTATAATCAGTTCTCCATAGTATTCTGGGAATGATGTTACGGAGCCAATCATGCGGCTACCCGATCGTCGCAACTCTTGCCTTGCCGTCTGGTCCGCTCCCTGTCCGATCGCAATAACGCGCTCACTGGCACCTGCATCGGCAAAAGCGGCAAGGGCACCCATAGTAACCTCATCATTAATGCCCAGGACAACGATATGCTGTGCAGATGTCATAGTTGGTAAAAGTGTGGAGATCACCTTATGAGCCTCTTCGTAGGTATTTTTGCTATCCAGGTGTGAGATATGTTCGGCGGGGACAGACAGTGACTCGCGCAAACCATCGATCTGTCCTTGCATACGCGCCGCGGGTACTGGACCAGAGGAGGGCAATCCAAGCGAAAGGACTTTATCGACCTGCCCTTTCCACTGCTGGTTGACATATGTTCCCACCAGGCGACCAGCCATTAGACCTGCCCTATAGTTGTCAACACCTACAAATGTGGCCCCGGACATAGGAATATCAATGGCGATCACTTGTATTTGCGCAGATTGCAGGTGCTCCATAATCACATTGTTATAGCCAATATCTGTATTAAATTCGACTACCAGATCGACCTGCTCGTGGATAAAGTAATCGGCATTGGCGAGCGCGGTTGGTCCATTATTGTGGTTATCAGCCAGCAGAAGTTCTATATTCGCGGCGGCAGCGGCCTGTATCAAGCCTTGCCGAACCAGTATAGAAAATGGGGAGGCATCATCCTGGCTAGCAAAACCAATCCGCAGCCGCTCTTCCTCATTGCCGCCCTCCACAACCCTGGTTGTATGTTCGCTACAGATACTTACCTGGATGCCTGCCTGTCTTAATTGAGCCAGATGATCGGCACTGACCAGATCATCGGTAATCACCATCCCCACGCGACTCATAGGGGCGAAGGTCGCGACCCCCTGCCTGGCGAATTTGCTTGAGTCTACCAGCAGGATTGCGAATTCAGCGGCATCGACCATTTCCTTTTTCAGTTGTGCTTCAAACAGGTCGTCATCCATTAATTCCATCGTCGGCGACCATCCGGTACAGGAGAAGAAGGCTTTATTGGCCCTCACGCCTCCCAGCATCCCATTGCTAAATTGGCCTGTTAGAGATGCCGTTTCGGGACGTAAGAGGCCACCGATCAACACAACTTTATTCGAACGATTCTCGGCCAACCGGAAGGCAACCTCTATACCATTGGTAAATACGGTCAGGTCATGATGATTTTTGAGGTAATTTGCTATATAGAAGGCGGTCGTGCTGGCATCTAATAAGATGCTATCATAGTTTTCTATCAATTCAGCGGCGCGTCGTGCGATCCAGAGCTTCTTGCCTTGATTGATTGATGTGCGCTCCTCAAAGTGTTCGCCACGAGCACGTTCCATTGCGAGGATAGCGCCCCCATGGATACGGGTGACCTTCCCCTCATCTTCGAGAGCGCTCAAATCATTGCGAATAGTCACCTCGGAAACACTTAATACCCGTGCAAGTGAGGTCACGTTGCAGAAACCTTCGGTATGTAAGATTTCTTCAATTTTTTTGCGTCGTAATTGCGTGTTCATCATGAAATACCTTAAAATAATACGTAAAAAAAGAAAACTATGCGATCATAGCGCACGGGCACCATGGAATAAAGAAATTGTTAGGAAGCGGCGTACAGCTTTCTATGGGGAGAACTTTGTAAAAGTGGAACGCAGGTTAAGCGAATTTCTTGCATTTTTGAATGCCTTTCATGAGTTGTATCAGCAAAACCGCACACATCTTTGTGTAAAACGCCAGTGAAAAGCTTAACGGGGATGGGTGATTAAAATATATAAATAAGTGTAATTTGAGTACGGCGAGATGAGAACACTACGAGCATGTAGCTCTGTAATTATATGGCCTCAAATACACTTGAATGTAAATGATGAACTTACTAAAATATAACAGAGAACGCAGAGAATGTCAAGGTTTTTTTACGATATCGTAAGAAAAATTTACGATAAAGATATTATGGCCTGTAAGGGCGTGTTCCTACTACTCTGTATAGAGGAACACGCACGAAATAGGGTAGGGCACCAGATCATGCGGTTTCAATACATATTCTGGATACTTGCATTGTGGGGGAAGATCATGAATGTAGGGAAGCCATTTATAATTCTGTGGGTTGCCATTGCTGCATCGGCCTGTCATCGGCGTTCAGGGGACACGGAATTATAAATGGCTTCCCTACATTCATGATCTTTGGTTCATCATCGTGATATCCACATCAAAATCTTAAAGAGCATAATCTGGTGCCCTACCTTGTTTATGGTTTATAGTACAAGGATGAGAGAAGACATATATGAATGAAACACCTGTCGTACCTCTTCCTGTCTTTATCGATACCGACATTGGCGATGACATCGATGATGCGCTTGCGCTTGCGCTTCTTCTTTGCACACTTGAGGTTTCGGTAGTTGGCATTTCCACTGTTTTTGGTGATACTCATTTGCGGGCACGATTGGCTATGTATCTGCTTCAAATCTATGGGCATGCCAGTATACCTGTTGCTGCTGGTCAGGCAATGCCGCTACTCTTTCGTCATCGTCCATCTGGTGTCTGCCAGGCCAGCGTGCTCCCGACTGATTTTGAACCCTCTATGCATCCTCTGACCGGTCCCGAACTGCTGATTCAGACTGCGCACAAGTATCCCGGTCAACTGACGCTTCTCTGCCTGGGTCCGTTGACGAATGTCGCATTGGCTCTTCAAATGGAGCCTGGATTGGGAGCGCTTTTGCGCCAGGTTTTCTTCATGGGAGGAACCAGTCAGCTCTGGTGGCCGGATTGGAATGTACGTAGCGACGCCGAAGCTGCATATCGTCTGGTAGAGGCTCGCCTTCCTGTAACGATGATTGGATTGAATGTGACTGCTTCCTGCCATCTGCAACGTCGCGATATCGAACACCTGCATGCAGCTAAAAATTCACGCTTGCAACTGCTTTCGGATCTGATTGTGGCATGGCAGGAGAAGCAGCCCTGGTGGCGTTCGCAGCTCCCCTATTTGCATGATCCGCTCGTGGTTGCGGCGCTCTGTGCCCCTCAGCTCTTTCGCTTTACGACCCTCCCTATCCACATTTTCGCACGAGGAGTGCTGTCTGGCTGGACGATCCCACGCTGGTTGCCCGGTCCGACCGTCCGTGCGGCTCTTTCCGTAGAGAATGACCAGGCGCGTGCGTGGATTCTGCACCGTTTGTTTGCCGCAATGTGACTTTACCACTCTCGCCAGCGTAGCGACCCAATTGATTGCGGCCATCAATTCATTGACGTGTTCACCTGGGGAGGTTTTTCAATGAATTGATGGCCGCAATCAATTGGGTCGCTACACCGATGCAATGACGTTTGGCAGAGCATTACGCCAGGGCTATTTAATTCTCGCTTTCCTTCCGGATAT
>JACDAE010000400.1 GCA_013695595.1 Ktedonobacteraceae bacterium
AAGCATACCAGTATAAATAGAGAACGAAGGAGCAGGTAAAATATACGTAAAATCGAGAGCATAGTGTGTCTTTCCTCGCTTAAATAAATGAATATTTTTTTAAGGCGCTCTTGCTGAAGAATCTCAACAAAACTTCTTCCAGAGTATACCTGCAAAAAGACGATCAGAACAAGGAGTTTAGGAGAATTGGAACGGTGCTATCGCGGTATAGCATTTTTGCAAGCACGTTTTTCCGCTAGACATGTAAAATATGTTTTCAAACAATAAAAAAGAATCTAAGTAAGATCGATTTCTTCTTTAGTTCAAAAGGCGTCAGTCTAATTTTCTTGAATAGTAAGTTGATGAAACGTACAGCCCTTATAAAGTATCCAAGAGAGCCTTTTAGCATCATTGTATTCCATCAATTATGTAACCATTCTCCGCCACTGAGCGCCTAAGAAGCCGCTTCGGAGCAATTTGCAAGGGAAAGATAGAGTTGAGGCTTCCAACATTACACTACTTGAGATTTTCAAGATAATTCTACAAACTCTTGCTTTTTTCCCCTATCCATGTATAATATATATATACCAAATAATCCTTATCTTGTGAGAGCGCAGGCACTTTCCCTGACCACAGGAAGGCTTTTTTTGATAGGATGAAATTGGAGGTGCCATCCAGTGTTAGATATCTGGGGGTACTTTAAACAGGTACTTACATTATTTAATCGTCATTAGATGCGCTCATTTTATACTCCAGCGCTTCTACAACTTCCATTTCTGAATAGACTTTTATCCGACGATGGTAAGTGTTTTTCAGTTACCCCACAATACAGTTGCCATGTTTCTTTGCTTTTTAGCATCTCTGCCTGTCAGAGAGAACAGAGGTGGATGACATTTCCTCTGTTCCAAAAGTCAGAGAGTAAGTAAGGACTGTCTTTCGAGAGTCCTTGCCAACTGGCATGCAATACATTCATTGATTTCGATTTGTATTCGAACATAGCAGGTTACTTATTTTCCTCTTCAAAATAAGTACAGGGTCACTCGAAACGAAAAGATTAAAAATGACCGTATTTCTTTATACCCATTTTTCCGGATGGCATGGATTATCCAGCCCACAATTTTTGGGAATCAGGAAGAATGAAGCAAGGCATGTAAATTGGTAGAGACCTTTGAGGGATGGAGGATGCCTGTCGCGAAATAACAGGATATCCTGACGGCATAATGCGTATGGCGACATGAGTTGATAATGACATCAGCTTTTGCGTCAAGATCTCAGACAAGGAGGACTGCGTTGAAACAGCATTCACCAGGTTTTTTTATTGGTCTCATTGTGTCATTAGTGCTAGGTTTTGGTATTGTAGCGGGAGTTTTGCTAGGGCTACGCGCATCGGGGGGGCTTGGTTACGAACCCGATGTGTACAAAGCTCAGCAGACTGCTGCCGGTAGTGCCACCCTCGCGATCTCTACATTCCCCGACAGCCATGTCTGTCATGCAAGTGCAGGAGAGCCTCAGAGCGATTGGGTCAGTTATTGCCCATCGACCAGTTATCAAGTTCCTGCAAACAGCTTAATCACGGTTGTTATTAGTAATTATGATGGTGCATCTACCTTAATTAACAATGATTTCCGCGAGGTGCGTGGAACGATTGGTGGCGTTGAGATGGTCAACGATAAGCCCATGAGCGCGGTCGATGCAACGAATGTGGCTCACACATTTACCCTGCAATCGGTTCCCGATGCCTCTTATCCGATCTTCGTCAGTGTTCCTCTCGTTGCAGTTCCAGATGATGCTCCCACGCCTGTGACTATTAACGGGAATAGTTATCCGAAGCCCAATATCATCTCTTTCCAATTCCGCACGGGCCCGCCGGGAACCTACATCTGGCATTGTTATGACCCTTGTGGAGAAGATCGCGTTCCTCCCTTTGGTTTTACCGGGGCTATGTCCACGACCGGGTACATGGCTGGAACAATGACTGTCGTCTAAAATCCTTAAGGGGGTAAAATGTCTATAAATAACAACGATGAGGCTGGCGTTTCACCAACGCGAACCGAACCGAACCATCTGCGCCGTGCAGGTATCATCTGGTTTGTGCTTTCGGTGATCGGGATTGCGCTCGCTATTCCCCTGCTTCCTCTTATTCTCCCTGTGGGGGCGAGTGCCCTTGAGTCATCCGATAACTTTAGCATCCTCTTGCTGACTGCTCTGGCGGTACCAGTGGCTATGTTTGTGTTTGTTGGTCTTGGCTATAGCATGATCGTATTCAGGGTCAAAGAGCGTCCTGTAGAGGATGCCGTTCCTTTGAAACCCAGACCTGGATTGCAGATCGGATGGATGGGTATCACCGGTGCCCTGTGTCTCTTTCTGGTCATCTATGGCTTGCTGGCTTTCTACCAGGAGGCAGTGGCCTCACCCTCCGATCCTGTTGTTGTCCAGGTAACCGGGCAACAGTGGCTATGGACGTTTCACTATCCACAATATGGAGCATCCAGCAAGGGACAGGTACTTGAGCTACCCGTGAATCGCCCGGTAGAGTTCCAGGTCACTTCAAAAGATGTGTTGCACGGCTTTGCTATCCGCGCACTCGGAGTACGCGTCGATGCTAATCCAGGACAGATAACTACCACGCCAATTGTGACGCCGAACCGCATCGGGAGTTATACGGTGGTCTGTGTAGAACTATGTGGACTCTATCATTCTTACATGTGGTCAGCGGTGAATGTGGTCAGTGCGTCATCATTCAATTCATGGATAGTCAGTCAGGGAGGCCATACATGATCGCAGTCAAACAACGCTCGAATATCATCAGTAGCCTGTTTCCGAGTGTGGTTTCTGGAGTCGTACTCGGCGTTATCGGCGCTGTCGTTGCAGGGGTAATCGTATCCCATCTGGTAGATACAACAGTCAACCCCGACGCGCCGATCGTAGCTGGCTATACTGGCTGGGTGCTCTTTTTCTTTATCGGGATTGGGGCGTTCAATGGCGTCTGGAATTGGGGATTTGCCCGCAAGGAGCCAACTCCCGACGAAGAACTGGCGCTGGCCGGAAAAGATCAGGGCGTCTGGCGCTATTTCCGCTATACGACTGACCATAAAGTGGTGGGGATGCAATACCTGGTGGCCGTCCTTGCGCTCTTTTTCATCGGCTCCATGGGCGCATTTATGATCCGTCTACAGCAATCCAGGCCAGGTGCGCTTTTCTTTAATCCCTCTACCTACAATACCGTTGTGGGCTTGCATGGTATTATCATGATCGCGGCTACTATCATTATGGTTAGTGGTCCCTTTGGCAATTTCATTTTACCGATCATGATTGGCGCACGTGATATGGCGTTTCCACGCCTTAATGCATTGAGCTTCTGGCTGCTTTTCGCCGCTATTCCTGTCCTGCTCTCTACGTTGTTTCTGGGGGGGTTTCCAACAGGTTGGACTGGTTATGCACCTCTCTCAGTTCAGGAGATCACGCCGGGCATGGATGCGTATGCTTATGCGCTCGTCATCTTTGCGGTTTCTATAACGGTTGCCGCAATGAACATTGTGACGACGGTACTGGTGTTGCGTACAAAGGGGATGACCTGGGGTCGCTTGCCCATCTTCGTCTGGGGCGTGGTGCTCTCAGTCATCCTTGGTCTGCTCGCATTCCCCTCGTTTTTGATTGCTCTGATCATGGTCCTGGCGGATCGTGTCTTCCAGACCTCCTTCTTTATTGCCGCGACCGGTGGTAGTAACTGGCTGTATGAGCACCTTTTCTGGTTTATGGGACATCCCGAGGTCTATGTCATTGCGCTTCCGGCAATGGCGATCGCAGCTGAGGTTTCTGCTGTTTTTAGTCGCAAGACGATCTTTGGTCATCGCATGCTCCTTGGGAGCGTGATTACTATCTGTATCCTGAGCGCGCTTGTCTGGGGACATCACCTCTATACGAGCGGGTCCGCGAGCGCATTGGATGGCCCCTATATGCTCGATACTGAATTGATCTCTATCCCGACCGGTTTCTTCTTCCTGGCTCTTTTAGGAACGCTCTGGCGGGGCAAGATCTGGGTCACCGTCCCCATGCTCTTTGTCGGAGGGATGCTGGTGAACTTTGTCATTGGAGGCATTACCGGTATCTATCTGGCGGATCTTCCGACCGATGAGATTCTGCATGGCGGGATGTTTGTGACGGCACACTTCCACTTTACGCTCGTGGGAAGCATGGTCTTTGGATTTTTTGCCGGCTTCTACTACTGGTTCCCGAAAATGACCGGGCGTCGGACCAACCCACTGCTGGGCAGGCTCCATTTCTGGCTGTTTGAAATTGGCTTTCTGGGGACCTTCCTGGCTCTCTTCTATGCAGGTTTGCAAGGTGAGCCGCGCTGGTCGGCAAATATTGCGCCTTCATTCGCAACAGCTAACCTGATCGCCAGCCTGTTTGCCATTCTGATTGCTGCATCTGTGTTTACTGCCGGCTACAACATCATTATCTCGTGGAGGAGCGGTGAGCTTGCCTCGGCAGACGAGTGGGGTGCCAAAACCCTTGAGTGGACCGTCCCCACGCCCGTGCCGCTTGAGAACTTTGAACACCTGCCCGAAATCAAAGCAACGCCCTACGAATATGGTGTCACTTTACCTAAAGTAGAGAGTGGCGTTGGTGTTGGCCTGGAAACAGCTCTACATGTGCAACCAGAGCCACAAGAGACACAACCAACACAACCAGAGAGTCTATAGCCCGATAGGAGACATTTTGATGAGTAGTAGTACAGCCTTAGAGGAGATGCACCACATTGCACCGCATATTCGGGTTGGGAGAGCTCGTGCGGGTGTGTTAATGCTCATTCTCTCAGATTCTTTATCCGTCGTTGCTCTCATGGCTGCTGGCGGCTACCTGAATGCATTGAATACAGAGAACCAGTTCAAGATAGCGGGTGACCACGCTCCCGCCTTGCTGCCGGGAATCCTGGTCGCTATTGCCTGGCTACTGAGCGGCCTCACCTACTACTGGTGGGCACGAGGAGCACAAAAGAACGCGGGGAAGGGCCAGACTATCATCTTCGTCGTTGCCCTGGTGCTCATGATCGCGGGACTGGTAGGTCAGATCTGGATAGGCGCGACCCTGGGATATGCTGCGCCTTTCCATGCCTATGTAAGCCTTGTCCTGTTCGTTACGTGGTATTCCGTCGTCCACCTTGCGCTGGCTGTTATTATTGGCTTGCTGCTTTTAGGACGTATCCTGCGTGGCAGGCTGTCCGAGGAGCATAGTTACATCATCGGGGTTACAGGCTACTGGTGGTACTACACCGTAATCTCAGCCTTGATTATGTGGCTGTTCGCTTCCTTTTTTGTCTAGCCCTGCACGCAGGCGCTGTAAACATGGCCTCTACAATGAAATGGGGCCACGTTTACGGGAGTAAATGATCAGACGGAGGTGATTGAATGAGTATCTGGGTTGATGCAAATGGGTGGCCATTTCCACCTCTTGTGCTTCTTGGGTGCCTTATTGCCGAAATTCTGTACTTCCGTGGCTGGCATGTACTCGTCAAGCATGCACAGGCTAAAGAAGAGGCCAGAGCCATACTTTCCTCCACGTTTATCGCTTCTGATAAGGGTGAAGCCTGGTGGAACAGCTGGCTCTGGCGTGGCATCTTCTTTATTAGCTCGCTTGTTGTTTTCCTGCTGGCTGCTTCTGCACCCATTGACATACTCTCAGGTAAGCTCTTCTGGATGCATATGGTTCAGCATCTGCTCTTATTGATTATCATGGCTCCTCTGCTTGTAGCATCAGCCCCATACCTCCCGATGTGGCTGGGTCTACCGCGCTGGGCGCGACGGTTCATAAAAGCATTTGTGAAACCGAGAGCCATGCATACTTTCCACCAGATCGGCCACTGGTTACGACAACCAGCTGTTTCGTGCGCACTTCTGATTGTTGGCGTCTGGATATGGCACTGGCCTCCCCTCTATGATCTTGCCCTGACAAACGATATCATCCACGATTGGTGCGAGCATTTAACCTTTTTATTGGTGAGTATCCTCTTCTGGACACAAATCATAGCGTCATACCCGCTGCGCCCACGCTTGAGCAACCTTGGACGCCTGGGTTTACTGGGGATTGCAATCGTGCAGAATGTCGTTCTGGCGGTGGTGATCGGATTCGCTCAGGTTCCCCTCTACATACCTTATATCCACGTTACCATAGCTGGCGGGTTCTCTACATTGCAGGATCAACAATTTGGGGCAGGTATCATGTGGACCTTTGGCGATATCCCGTTTGGCCTTGCCATCAGTGTCATTTTTCAACACTGGCTGGCCTCTCAATTTGATGACACGAATGAGCAGGCCGAAATAACCGCACAACAGTGAGAAAAGATGTATCCGTGAAAGGAAATAGTTATGCAGCAGCATCCAGATAGAAGGCAGAAGCTGGCTTTTGCTGCCCTTATCGTCTCTTCGGCGCTTGTGGTCTTTGTCGGAACAGCCTGGGGTGTCAGAGCCTTCGTCGTATCACGCAGCCAGGCAAACGTACAGACGACATCAAATGCGATTGGAGGCTTCCCCTTAACTGGCACGCTGGCACCTGATTTTAACCTGACCAACCAGTTTGGTCAAACGGTGATGCTCTCTTCTCTGCGCGGTCATGAGATCGTGTTGGCCTTCATCGACTCGCAGTGTAAGACGCTCTGTCCGCTGACTGCTACGATTATGTATAACGCCAAAATGAAGTTGGGAACATCGGCTGCGGATAAGATATCCCTCGTTGCCATCAATGCCAATCCTGCTTCAACCAGTGTTGCGGCGGTGCAGGCATGGTCCATCGAGCATGGGATGCTTCATCAGTGGTCGTTTCTCACCGGACCCGCTCCACAACTTAAGGCCATATACCACCAGTACGGTGTGTATGATCAGGTCGATGCCACCGGGGTGGCCGTTCATGATCCTGTTACGTTTATCATCGATCCTACCGGCCATGAGCGACTCTATTTTGAGACGCTTGACTCTAGTAGCAAGCTCGATCTTAACGATCAAGAAGTTGGATTGGTGGCTGGTATGCGACAATGGCTTCCTTAAAAAAAGCCCACCATCCAATTGTGATGCATACATTGTACCGTGTTCGCTATCTCTGGCAAGGAAATTTATTCTATGAAATCATTGGAAATTATTGACATTGAGAAGTCGGATGCAAAGAGCTCTCTCGTTCTGTTGCGTCAGACGCTCGCCAGCTACATTAATCTGATGAAGCCGCATGTCACCGTGTTGCTGCTCGGCATAACGGTCGCAGCGATGGCGATCGCGCAACGGGGCCTGCCCTCTCTCGGCCTTGTACTGGCAACCGTCCTTGGCGGCGCCCTGGCCGCTGGCAGCGCCAACTGCATCAATTGCTACATTGATCGCGATATTGATCAGATCATGGGTCGTACGCAGCGTCGTTCACTTCCTTCCGGACGTGTCCAGCCCGGACAGGCCCTCTTCTTTGGGATTATATTGGGTATCAGCGCCTTTATTCTCTTGACGGTCTTCGTCAACCTGCTCAGTGCGCTGCTGGCATCATCGGCCATTCTCTTCTACGTTTTCGTCTATACATTGTGGCTCAAACGTTCCACTGTGCAGAATATCGTCATCGGTGGCGCTGCTGGCTCCGTACCCGTACTGGTCGGTTGGGCTGCCGTCACCAATAGCATCTCACTGACCGCCGTCTTGCTCTTCGCAATCATCTTTTTCTGGACGCCTCCGCACTTCTGGGCCCTTTCTCTGCTCATCAAGAAAGATTATGCAAAGGCAAATATCCCCATGTTGCCGGTGGTCAAAGGGGACGAAGAGACGCGGCGGCAGATTCTGTACTATTCGGTGCTCTTGCTGGCGTTGACGACAGTTTTGTTCTTTACGCATGCCATGGGTCTCTTGTATTTGATCGGTGCCCTTCTGCTCGGCGGCATCCTGGTCTTTATGGCGATTCGTCTTTTACTTGATCGTACAAAGAAACGCGCCAGTACGCTCTTCTGGTATTCCAACTGCTACCTGGCACTGATCTTTGCGGTGATGGTTATCGACCGCGTCATTCGTTGATTTCCCTGAGACACTCTTTGTTGTGCTGGCTCGATGTCAACGTAGCGACCCAATTGATTGCGTCCATCAATTAATTGAAAAACCTCCCCACATGAGCGCTTCAATCAATTGATGGACGCAATCATGCAGTTTAAATAAATAATCTGGATATCTGCATCGTGAGAAAATAGGATCAGGGTAGGGAAGCCATTTATTATTCCGAGGCCGATGACAGGCCGATGCAACGCGATGGTATCTCCCAGAATAATAAATGGCTTCCCTACCCTGATCCTATTTGGTCTATCATAGTGATCTCCACATCAATTTTTGAAAGAGCATAATTAGGTCGCTACGCTGGGAATTCACCGGACAGGCACGCGTTTTCTTGTACGGGTCTCTTTTACATGTTCGCATCCACGACATCCACGGTTGGATGCAGTGGTAGCGTGATATGAAATGTTGATCCCCGTCCCTGCGTACTTTCAACCCATACTTTTCCATGATGCAATTCGCAGATTTCGCGGATGATGGCCAGTCCGAGCCCTGTGCCTTTGATATGCCGATTTTCCTCTGTATTGATGCGGCTATACGGGATAAAGAGCCGGTCCACATTTTCTGGGGTGAGGCCAATCCCATGATCCTGCACACTGAAACGCGCAACGTCGCCTTCCAGGTGACTGTGCACGAGAATTGTTCCTCCCGCAGGGGAATACTTCACGGCGTTCGACAAGAGGTTAAGGATGACCTGCGTGAGCTTATCAAGATCTCCATTGAGCGGAGGAAGTGCCTGATCCAATTGCAGTTGAATGGAATATTTAGATGGTATGGTCAGGCGTGTTTTTTCCGCCAGGTGTATCAACAGTGTATTGAGATCGAGGGGTTCTGGATGCAGTGACATTTTTCCGGATTTCATGCGTTCGAGATCCAGGAGATCTGTAATCATCCGATTCAGCCGCGTTGCATCTTTGTGAATGTCGGAAGCATAGTCTTTGACCTCATCGGAGCTAAAATCCTCGTTCTGCAATAGTTCGCTAAATCCCTGAATACCTGTGAGAGCGGTACGAAACTCGTGACTCACGACAGAGATAAATTCTTGTTGGAGCTTGCTCATCTTTGTTAACTGTTGATTCACACTTTCAAGCTCGTGTTTCTGCATGATCGCCTCATTCGTGAGGGAGATGATGTCTTGATTCTGACTGGTCAGATCTTCTTGTAGCATCTCGCGGGCCTGTTTCATAACGAGCAGATTTGCTATTCTGGCATATAATTCCTCAGGCGAGAAGGGCTTTATAAGATAATCCTGCGCACCTGCTTCGAGGAGTTGTATACGCACTGTCGGATCAGCATGCGCCGAGAGCATAATAAGTGGGATAGCGCGTAGCTCTGGTTGAGCCTGCATTTTCCTGACGAATTGCTCGCCGTTCATCTTTGGCATCATGAAATCACAGACGACGAGATCTGGGTGTGTCTCGTATGCCTTTGCCAGTCCTTCCAATCCATCGACTGCTGTGATGGTCTGATACTTTGTAGAGAGGAAGCGAATGATATAGCGGGACATGTCGGGATTGTCTTCAATGACGAGGATGAGGGGATGCCCAGGTCCAACATCCAGTTTTTCGTCGTGAACTGGGATAGGGTCTAATACAGATAAGGGCTCGGTGTGTGTTTGATAGACCTCCTCGCTTAGTATTTCCGGTGCTTGCATACTGGCAGAGATGGAGGTTCCTTCCGGTGCCTGTAAAGGGATGCGTATCGTGAAGCATGCTCCTCCACCTGGACTCTCACTAATGGAGACCGTGCCAAGATGGAGTTCAACAAATTCTTTGACGATGGCAAGTCCCAGCCCGGTCCCACCTGTGTTGAGTATTTCGTTCTTAGCCTGCCTGAATGGTTCAAAGATCGTTTGCCGAAATTCGGGAGCTATTCCAGGGCCGTTATCCTGAATGCGGATGATGGCGTGTTCATTGTCTTGAGTAAGGGTGCAATATATGTGACCATCAATGGGTGTAAACTTAAATGCATTAGAAAGAATGTTGAGGAAGATCCGTTGTAGTTTTTCGGCATCTCCTTCCATAAGCAGGGATGAGGGTATCTCCGTAAGGACAGTGATCTGGCGCTTTTGGGCCAGGCGTGCGAAATAATCGAGGCTTATGCGTAGCAGTTGCGCCAGATCTACCTGTGTATAGT
>JACDAE010000422.1 GCA_013695595.1 Ktedonobacteraceae bacterium
CCCCCCCCCCCCCCCCTACGCCAGATATCATTACGAATGGGGGTAGGAGCAATAAAGTTTCTTACGGTCATCGTGTCTTCATTTCCAATGAAGCACTCATGTCTTCTCATCAGGAATGGAGTACGACAGCCTATCAATACGTAATGTTCCAGGCAAACATTTAGTACGATAAACCAGAAAAGCTGAGTGTGTTCTTCAACAGAGAACAGAAAGAGGTACCGCAATGCAGCAACAACCTCGTCTTATGATGGCTAAACAGGCAAGTAGCCAGCGTCCTTTCCAGCATATTTTTCAGTTTTTTTCATCGGCATGCAGCATGGTATTGATCCTTAGCTTTGTCGTCGCATGTGGAAGTTCAACACCGAGCTCGTCCACAGGTACCAGCAATGGAAAAATCACGCTGACCGAAATGGACTATTGGAGTGTCCCGGCTCAGGGCGCAACGCTGAGCAAATTATTTGGTCAATATCAGAAACTCCATCCAAACATTGTCATTCAGCGAAATGCCGTTCCCTTTGCAAACCTGTTACCAAAGGCAGACCAGGAAGCCGCTTCCCACACCCTTCCGAATATCATGGCCCTCGATAACCCTGATGTTGCCCAATTTGCCGCTACTGGTGCACTGACTCCGCTCGATTCCTACATGCAGGGTCACTTCAGCGATTCCGATTTCTATAGTGGCCCCTTGACCACCATGAAATATCAGAACAAAACCTATTCTATCCCGGTCGGCAATAACGATCTGGCGCTCTTCTATAACAAAAAGGTCCTCGCCGCCGCAAAAATTCAACCTCCCACAACGTGGAGCGAACTTGAGGCTGACGCGAAAGCTCTGACGCATGGCAATACCTATGGCTTCGCCTTCTCCGCACCCGCTAACGAGCAGGCAACCTTCCAGTTTGAGCCATTTTTATGGTCCAATAACGGAGATCTCTCGAAAGTCGATTCAAGTGCCAGCGTCGCAGCCCTCCAGGTGCTAGTCAATATGATCCAGCAAGGCTCTGCCTCAAAGGGGGCACTCAATTGGGGCCAGCCCGATGTGGCAACTCAGTTCGGCGAGGGTAATGCGGCCCTGATGGAGAACGGTCCATGGGAAATTCCAGCCCTGGAGCAGCAATATCATATGAAATTTGGGGTTGACTTTGGGGTCGTGCCCATGCCCGTGCCCCAGGCCGGTGCTCAGCCTGTGGTTCCACTGGGCGGCGAAGCCTGGACCATTCCCGTTAATAGCGACACTGCTGTCACAAAGGCCAGTTGGGATCTGGTAAACTGGTTGGAACAACCAGACCAGTTGCGCCAGCTAGACGAAGGTTTCGGCTACATCCCGGCCATTAAAAGCACTGCCGCACTGGTTCTGAAAGATAATCCAACGTTGCAAGTGTTTGCGGATGAATTCAACACCGCTCGTGCTCGGACTGCACAATTAGGAGCGAAGTATCCAAAGGTATCGGAGGCCATCTGGACAGCGGAACAGTCTGCCTTGACAGGCAGTCACTCCTCGCAGGCCGCCTTGACGCAGGCTCAACAACAGATCGCTACGATCCTGAATGGCTAAATGATCTGAGGTGTAACATGAAGGAACATTTCATCACTACAGGCAAGTAACCCGTCTACTCTGTCCAGTTCTAATGAAATGTTCCTGTTCCTATCGTCCACTCTCATCCAGTGATGCTTGAGGCAAGGAATATACGATGTTGTCTACAAAAAAACCTGCCGTAATGCGCACCATTTTTACAAGAAGAAAACCTTCCATAACAGCACGGATGCTGCGTACCCGGCATCTGCGTGTGTCGCTGGTACGCCTTACCTTCCTGCTCCCATTGATCCTTTATCTGGCAGCCTTTTATGGCTATCCATTATTCTATAGCATCCAGATTAGCCTGGAAAAATACGATTTGCAGGCCGAAATTACGGGCGTCACTTCTTTTGTGGGCGCGGCCAATTATCTGGCAGATTTTCAAGATCCTACCTTTAAGACAGCTGCATTGCATACCTTTCTGTTCACCATCCTATCTATTGTGCCGCAATTTCTGATTGGCCTGGCTCTGGCGGTCTTTTTCTCACGCCGCTTTCCTTTGAGCCGCACTTTGCGCGTCTTGTTCATCTTGCCCTGGCTGCTCCCACTGATTGTCTCCGGCACCATCTGGAAGTGGCTGTTTAATGAAGCAAATGGGCTGATCAATCAGGTGTTATATGGCCTGCACCTCATTCCTGTTCATTTTAGCTGGTTAACGACTCCAGGCTGGGCGTTTGCTTCACTCATTTTTGTCAACATCTGGCTTGGTATCCCTTTCAATATGGTGATCCTGTATAGCGGCCTGCAAACCATTCCACAGGAGTTTTATGAGGCGGCGTCGATTGATGGCTCAAGCCGCTGGCAAAAATTCCGCTATATCACTGTGCCCATGTTAGAGCCTGTGATCGGTATCGTACTGATGTTGGGATTTATTTACACGATCAAGGTCTTTGACATCATCTATGTCTTGACGCAGGGAGGGCCAGCAAATGATACCCAGACGTTCGCTACCTGGTCATATACCCTCTCCTTCGGCCAGCAACTGTTCGGGCAGGGCGCGGCTCAGGCCAATATGATCCTCTTGATTTCGCTGGTTGTAGCTCTGTTTTACCTGTGGTGGTCTCGCCGCAGCACACAGTTGATTTAACGGAGGAATGCTCTTGAGAAATTCAGTTCAGCGCTACATGGATAGTAACAGGATGATCCGCAACAGAAAAGCTCTCTCGATGGGGACATCTACCATTTTTGGTATCCTCATCACCTTTCTTATGTTATTCCCTGTCTACTGGATGGTGGCGAATTCGTTTGAAACCACAACAGAGATGTTTCGTAATCCAGTTTCAATTATACCAACTCAGATCACCCTTGAACCATATATAACGGTCTTGCAAACACAATTGCCGCACCTGCTCACCAGTTTAACAGTATCGCTTGGAGCAACCCTGGTGGCAATTATATTTGCAACTCCAGCAGCATACGCGCTGGCTCATTTCCGTTTGCGCATCACGATACTGCTGATGTTTTTTCTCTTACTCGCGCAAATGATCCCCACCGTCACATTAGCAACACCAATGTTTCTGATTTTCAATCAATTTGGATTGCTTAATAGCACGCTCGGACTGATTCTGGCGGATAGTACCTACGCAGTTCCGTTTGCAGTGTTGATCTTGCGCACCTTCTTTCTCTCGGTCCCTTACGAATTAACCCAGGCTGCATTTGTGGATGGTACGGGTGAGTGGGGAGCTTTTTTTCGAGTTGTTCTACCGCTGGTCGTGCCCGGTGTAATTACAGCAGGATTGTTCGCATTCCTGTTTGCCTGGGGCGATTTTATCTATGGGTTAACCTTGACCACGAACAATACGATCCAACCGGTTTCCTTGAGTATCTATACCTACATTGGGCAGTTTAGCGATTATTGGAATAGTGCAATGGCAGTCGCCGTGCTGGCCTCATTACCAGCGGCGCTTTTGCTCATCGTGTTCCAACGCTATATTACGGCTGGCCTGACGGCTGGCGCTGTGAAAGGCTAACTTTCTGTATGAAAGGATTTGTATGACCTCATCATTATATTCCCACGTTCAGGGGGATGAACAGGCACCTTTGCGCTCATCACCTGTCCCACACACCGCAACTCTCTTTCAAGGGGCGTTCTGGGAATCCCGCTTGCAGTCTCTCCGAGAGCAGACCCTGCCTGCAATCTATCGACACATGCAGCAAGATGGGCACTTTACCGCTTTTCGTGAGGACTGGTATGCTGGAATGCGCCCTATCCCCTATGTGTTCTGGGAATCTGATATCTCCAAATGGATAGAGGCCGCAAGCTACAGCCTGGCAACGCATCCCGACGCTCAACTTGAGGCGCTTGTTGATGAAGCCATCTCGTTCCTGCTTACACTGCAACAGCCCGATGGCTACCTCAATCTCTGGTTTACACAGGTTGAACCGGAAAAGCGCTGGACCAATCTACGTGACTATCATGAACTCTATTGTGCCGGACACCTGATTGAGGCCGCCGTGGCACATTTTCAGGCAACCGGAAAACGCAAACTCATCGATGCAGTCTGCCACTATGCCGATTATATCGACGCCACTTTTGGGGTAGAGGAAGGCAAACGCCGTGGCTATTGTGGGCATGAGGAGATCGAGCTCGCTCTCATTAAGCTCTATCATGTCACGCATGAGCAACGCTATCTACGCTTGAGCCAGTATTTTGTCGAGGCACGCGGCAAACGTCCTCCCCACTACTTTGATGTGGAAGCCGAACAACGTGGAGAGAAGCTAGCTGACTTCTGGGCCAGCACATACGAATATAATCAGTCGCACATGCCCATACGCGAACAGCACGAAATGGTGGGGCACGCTGTGCGTGCGATGTATCTGTTCAGTGCTGTCGCCGAGCTTGCACGCGAGTTAAACGATGAAAGCCTGTACGAGACCTGTCAGGATATCTGGGAACACCTCAATTCAAGGCGCCTGTATATCACCGGCGGCGCAGGCTCCTCAGAAGGCAACGAAGGCTTTACCAGCGACTATGATCTTCCTAATTCATCCGCGTATGCAGAGACATGCGCCGCAATCGGCCTTGTTATGTGGAGTCAGCGCCTCCTACAATTGGATGCCGATCATCGCTACGCCGATGTCATGGAGCAGGCCCTCTATAATGGCGTCTTGAGCGGAGCCTCGCACGATGGCACCTCGTTTTTCTATGTGAACCCACTGGAAAGCTACGGAACACACCATCGTCAACTCTGGTTCAAATGCGCCTGTTGCCCACCCAATATC